>JBBAKZ010000022.1:0-15522 GCA_040403275.1 Arcicella sp.
GGTTTCCCGCCCATGGAATACACATCGCTGATGGCATTTGCCGAGGCAATTCGACCAAAATTGAAAGGGTCGTCCACGATGGGCATAAAGAAATCGGTCGTCGAAATCAGCGCCGTTCCGTTGCCCATATCCAATACCGCCGCATCATCTTTGCTATGATTTCCGACAATCAATTTATCGTTATCGGGCATGGCAATGTTGCCTTTTAGAATTACGTCTAACACTTGCGGTGAAATTTTACAGCCACAGCCCGCACCGTGTGAATATTGAGTTAATTTTATTTGTTCCATTTTTGCAACCACATAGAAACATAGGAAACATAGATTTATAGAAATCCTACGAGTATTTTGTGTAAATTTTAATTGTTTTGCTTTCTATTTTTCAACCACACAGAAATATAGATTTATAGCAATCCTATGAGTATTTTATGTTAATTTTAATTGTTTTAATTGTCTCAAACGGTCTGCTTTGAACCTCAATTAGCCTCTAAGCTCAAAGCACGAATTTTGTTCATTAAGGTGATTGTGTTCATCTCACAATCAACCACTTGTGTTTCTATTTTTCTGATTAGTTCTGGGGCATTTTCTCGGTTATACAATCCTTTTTCGTACCATTTATCGTAGTATTTCAACAAGATTCTAAAACTCTCTTTAAAGTCGTTTTCTAATAAATAATTAATCGCATTTTTTGTTTCCAAGCCACCCAAACGTTTTTGAATTCGCATGATGGCGGCTACTAACTCCGATTTACCTTGTTTACCGTATTCCTCGGTTAAATAATTTAATCTTTCTTCAAACGGAATGTCCATAAAATAAACCAAACTTTTACGCATATTGTGCCACATTGGCATTGGAATTTGCATATTGCCAATTCGCTGACTTTCATCTTCCAAGAAAATTTGGGTTTGGGTATCGTATTTCGATAATTCCATTCCCAACAAATTTTCAAACATTTCTTGCGAAGGTTGCGGTGCTTGACCGATACCACCCAAAGCTGAACCTTTGTGATTGGCCAAGCCTTCTAAGTCGATAATTGCCTGATTATTTTGCTGTAAACCATACAACAAAGGCGTTTTTCCCGAACCCGTAAATCCACCAATTATTTTGAAATTATAGGTTTTTTCAAACTGCTGTAAAATCCAATTTCGGTAGGCTTTATAACCGCCTTCAAGGGTAAAAACCTGAAAGCCATATAAATCTAAAAGCCAAGAAACGGCCCCACTTCGCATCCCTCCACGCCAACAATGCACGAGTATTTTTTTGGAAGTATGTGGCTGACTATTAGATACTTTTGAAAGTGATTCTACTTTTTCAACCATCTTTCGCATATTGGGTCCGAAATAATCCAAACCAAATTTTATGGCATTTTCACGGCTCATTTGTTTGTAGGCCGTTCCCACAACTTTCCGTTCTTCATCCGAAAACAAAGGAAGACTGTGCGCATTTGGGATATGAGCGTGTGCGTATTCGCTGGGACTTCGGACGTCTAAAACGAGATGCGTTTTTGCGAGTTCCAAAAAGTCTTCAATTTTAACTCTTTTTACTGCCATGATTAATTAGAAATATTAAAATGCAAAAATTAATCCCCAACACCTGTTCATAAATAAAAAGAACACCAGAATATGGTGTTCTTGATTTAGTCTTTTTTCGCTTTTTTTTCTCTTTTTTCTTCTTTCTTTTCTTTCGCAGTTTTCAGAGGCTCTTTTTTAACCGCTTTCTGCATTCCAGTTCCTTTTGCCATGACGATATTCGTTAGATGTTAATGATTATTTTTTTAATTGAGTAAAAGTAAAAATTAATTTTTGGAATGAATAAAATTTAAGCTAAAAAGAATAATTTTTGCAAGTGTAAGGTAGGCATTTTGCCTTGATTGTAAATACCGGTATTAGGTTAAAAGAATTTCATTTTAGGCAAGTGCTAAGCTTATTTGCAAATTGGGTTTGCCAAAACAAAAAATTTACATGAATTTAAAATTATAAGTCAACGAAGGAATTGGCGAGCCGAAAATGGTTAATTGGTAGGCATTCAGTCCTTTTTCTGACCTTAAATAAACAGAATAGGCATTGGCTCTTCCGTATAAATTATAGACAGCAAACGTCCAAGAGCCTTCCCAACGCTTTTTTTGCATACTTGGATTGCGGATGGTCCACGAAAAATCCAAGCGATGATAGTCTTTAATTCGGTCGTTATTTCTTTCTAAATAATACGGATATTTTACATTATTATATTGCACGAAACCTTCTGGAACGGTGAATGGTCGGCCGGTATTATAAACGAATGTAAAGCCAAATTCGTGGTGACTGCCTTCCGCAATACTTAGGGTGGCATTGAAACTATGCGGGCGGTCATAATTGGTGGCATACCAATTTCCTCCGTTAATTTGCTCATCAAATCGGTCACTCTGTTGAATTTGATTCAAGGCTCTCGAATACGTATAATTTATCCAACCAGTTAATCCGCCTTTCTTTTTACTCACCATTAATTCCAATCCGTAGGCTTTGCCTTTTCCTTGCAAAGTTTGCGTTTCGATGTATGGTTGAAATAAAAAATCTGCCCCTGGTTTGAAATCTAAGCTGTTTTCGGTGGTTCTATAATAACCTTCCATCGAAAATTCGTAAATATTATTTCTTGAATTTTTGAAAATTCCACCTGAAAATAGCTCGCTAATTTGGGGTTTTATGTAAGTATTACTGGTTGTCCAACGGGAAGTGGGTAGGGGAGTGGTCGTATTGGAAACCACTTGCAAATATTGACGCATCAAATTGTACCCAAACTTAATTGAACTCAATTCTGAAAGGGAATATTTTAGGGCAATTCGTGGCTCAAAACCTCCGTAAGAAGCGGTCGTTTCATTCGATTTGTAAACGGTTGAATCAATCACACTAAAATCAGATTTTGATAATGATGGGTTGTAATTTCTGACCGTTCCGCCCAAAGCATTGTAAAACGAATATCTCATTCCAACGGAAATGCTCAATTTTTTGTTTACCGTAATTTCATCTTCTAAATAAATCCCTGATTCGGTACTTTTTTCTTCGGGAACCGACCTGTAATTTACACTTGGCGAACTTCCCGGATTTAAGACACCCGGATTGATTCGGTATAATATTGTACTGATTCCGCCTTCTATGCTATGTTTTTCGTTTAGGGCATAATTCAAACTCGATTTCAACTGATTATACACGATGCCAGATTCTAAAGAAACTTTATTATTGCTGTTCAATTCGGGTAGTAAAGTTTTTGGTTGGTAATTAGTAAAAATAGCACTCGTCTGTAAATTTAGTTTTGAATTAAAAGCGTGAAACCATTTCAAAGCTGCATTTTCTGTTTGATAATCGTATTGGGTAGAAGTAGCGTTGACGTTGCCGATGGTACCTAATAAATCAGTTTGAAAGAAATCTTTGCTCAAATATCCCGAAAAAGTAAATGTATTTTTCGGATTCATTTTGTAGAATAATTTGGTGGCTAAATCATAAAAATTAGCCTTGATATTCTGCAATTTCGGCGGTCCCAATTTGAAAAAGAAATCATTAAAAGAAGCTCTTCCCGAAACCATGATCGCCAATTTTTCTTTAACGATGGGTTGCTCGATGGTTAAACGATTGGAAACCAAACTGATTCCTCCCGTCATTTTGAATTTATCCAAAGAGGGATTTAACAAATTAATATCAATCACGGATGAAGCACGACCGCCAAATTTTGCGGGAATTCCGCCTTTATACAATTCTAAACCCGAAACGGCATCGGGAGGAAAAATGGAGAACAGCCCGAAAAGGTGGGTTGGATTAAAAATGGGCGTATCGTCCAGAAGGATAAGATTTTGGTCGGTTGTTCCGCCCCTAATGTTCACCCCATTGGCGGCTTCACCCACCGAGGTTACGCCAGGAAGCATTTGCAAACCCCGCAAAACATCGGTTTCTCCCATCATGGCGGGGATTTTTTTGATGGCCTTGATACTCAGGGCAGAAACGCCCAAAAGTGGTCGGGCAACGTTGCCATTAATTGTCTGACTATTCACCGTGATTTCATCCAACTCTTTGGCCACATTTATCAAACTGACGGTCAAACGTAGTTCCGTATTTTTCATGACTAACTTTTGCCGATAAGTGCGATACCCAAAATGACTGATAGTGAGCCCGTATTCGCCTGAAGGCATAAAAAAAGTATGTACGCCTTCATCATTGGAAGAAAGGTTGGCTCTTTGGGCATCAATTTTTATTACAACATCCTTCAAAGGTGTATTATCACTTGAATCTTTTACTGTAATAATCACAGCGTGTGATTGTTGCGAGAAACCACTGAATCGAATTAAAAAGAATATTAGAAATGGAATCAGTATTTTTATGTTCATGAATTCTGGATATTTGACTTGATTTTGGGTAATTATTTCAGTAAAGTAACTGGCAATTTTATCTAGTACCTTACCTTTTTACTGCTTATTTGCTTTCTGCTATCTGCTTACAGCTCACTGATTACTGCTTACTGCCAATCAGCAGGTTTGAAAGGCGTTCGGGTATCACTATTTACACACTTAATGAGGGGTGGCCGAGTGAGGTCTCTGGGGTCAGCGGGTTCTTCAACTGGAGGGTGGCTCAAAATATAATCGAAGTCGCCGGCAGCATCTTTTCTATCAACCCAATATCGATTTTTTTGAATGGATACCACCCCAAAATATCCTACCACTTTACTGGCGGAATTGGTTAAATTATTAATATTGCCAACAATTGCGGCGGCGGGCGTGTCGGCAAGTCCACCCGTTGATTGCAATTGCAATTCAAGATTTTTGTAATAAGTATAATTTTGTGGTGAAATGCTCATTTGTTGGATTTCTACCAAGCATCCATATAAGTAGTGATAAGGAATTTTCGCCACTAATCGTCCACTCACTAAATTGCCATCCGATACCACATCAGACATTACGTTAATAGGTTTCCCCTTGAGAATCGCATAACATTCTCCCGCACATTGGTAGTCATAATAGGGCGTTCGGTTGTAAGTGGCCAGTTTTATGGTACAACCAAGGGTTTTCAAATCATAAGCAGAACTATAACATGTAGTACAATGTACAATTTTTTCGTAGTGGGTATAGCGCCATAAATAGTAATTTTTCTGGTTGGGTGTATCCTTGAAATCCACGAAAACCTCATTGCCAGCAAAGTACTTTTTGCCATCATCTGATAACCTAATTTGCGAATTAAATTTATCATAAACCTTCAAAATTGGCGGAGTAGTGTATATTTGCTCGGGAGAAGATTCAAATTTTTGCCCATCGGCTAAAGAAAAACGAAGGGTGTATTTTTCGAAAGGGCTTATTCTAAAATCAGAGGGCGGCAGAAATCCCCCCGTTTTTTGCTCGATGAGACCGGTTTCTTTTCCAGAATTTACCGCCCAAATGGATGCTTTTACCGATGAGATTGTACTGATAGATACATTCCCTTCATTATAGACTGAATATTGAATTTTAATCGTGTCGGGATTCAAATAATTATCCGTTAGAAAACCTTCTACCACCAAGACATTATTCTTTTGACCAAAATTAACGTCGTAAGGATCGATGCAACTTACTAGTGTAAGGAATGAAAAAATAAAAAAATAAATTTGTAAATGCTTGATATTCATGTGATTCATGTGAGTGATTTGTTTCAAGAGCCTTGAAGCACCAATTTAAAGAAATAAAGTCAAAACTGTGTTCTTATTTACCCTACATTTGTTTTTTTAAGAAAATATTCAATCAGTAAAATATTTTTATGGCTTTAATTTCCAAGAAAAAAATCCCCTTTAAAATCAATCTTCAGCTCCGTAAATACCTCAAAAAATACGGACGTGAAACGGTGATGCCCATTCAATACGCTGATTTATTAAGATTTGAAAGTTCTATCTCACTTTATGATCGTGCTGGAAGTGACACACTTTGGATAACGGTTTTCTTTCCGTACAGCGAAATTGATCATATTTACGATGGTTTAAAAAATATTTATGCCGACCTGAAAACCGACGGAAATCAAGCAGTTATCAAACATCTTACGATCGACCGTGTTGATTTGTGTACCTACGGAAATACCCAGCCTTTTCGTATCCGCATCGTAAATCGGGTGAATGATAATTTTGACTATTTTTACCTAAAAAGAGCCGATTGTTCCAGAGTTTATGGCATGGAATTGGAACATTTATTGTCACCGAATCGAATCAGTTATTTGACTTTTGAAAATACCTTAGTCGAAGAACATATTGCGGGAATTCCGGGCGACCAATTCTTTAAATCCTACCTTTCTAATCCAAAAATAAATCAAATTCGTTTAGCAAAAGAGTTTATTAAATTCAATGAGCGTTGTTTGGTCCTACTTTTGGGCGATATGCACTCTTCAAATTTTGTTGTGGATATTACACCCGATTTTGAGGAGGATTACTACCGAATCAGAGCCATTGATTTTGACCAACAGTCCTATGAAGGCAAACGCACGGTTTATCAACCTCAATATTTCAAACAAAACAATCCCTTGATTGAAATGGGGATGAAATATATGACTCCCGAATCGGTTGAACAGTATCGAACCGAGGAACGCTCCCTAATTTCGGGGCGTTTGAAAGTTGAAAATCAACGGATTTATGAATTGATGTCAGTCATGGCAAAAGATGACATTTCCTCCGAAGAAAACACCAATCAACTCAAAACAGAATTGGCCCATTACTATAAATCAGATAAATTTTTGGCCTGTAAAACCATGGGAGAAATCGTTTGGGCAAGTCTCGAACGAGTTGCAGTACATTAAAATTCATTAATAAAAAAGACAAAAGGCAATACAAAAAGTTAATTTTACGTATTCTTAATTCAAAGAATTAGAAAATAATCACGAACTTCAAAATAATTATGACTCGTTACGAATTTTTAAAATCAATGGGCTTTACGGGTGCTGCACTCATGGGCGCTTTGACTTCTTGCGTAAACCAAGAGGATACTTATGTGCCAGTTACCCGAATTGACGCTAGTACCGTTACGCCTGCGCCCGTAGTACCAGTACCAGCCACGCCCACCTCCAACATCAGTTCAATTACCAATCCTATTCTGAAAATTGATTTAACAACTTCAGCCATAAAAAATGTAGGAGCCTACATTATTCAGAGCAATATTGTGGTGGCACAAGTGAGTGCGGGAGCCTACGCAGCAGTAACGAATTTATGTAGCCACGAACCTAAACGACAAGTAATTTTTAGTCAAGGTGAATTTTATTGCACTGCCCACGGTGCCAGATTTGACCTCAACGGTGGAGCCTTAAACTCGACAGCAAGAGGCGGAATTACTGCTTATAAAGTGGCTACGGATGGGAAAACATTGGTAGTTTATTAGAATCGTGATGAGCTTTGAGATGTTAGCTTTGAGATTTTTTACAGAAATATTAACCAATAAAATAGAAGTCGGAAGTTTTTAAACTTGAGACTCTGACCAATAAAATGAAATTATTAAGCATCATATTTTTAACGCTATTCGCCTTCAATCCTACTATTGAATGGACAACTGATTTCTCGAAAGCAATCACAGAAGCCAGTGCCAAAAATAAGTATATTCTCTTAAATTTTTCTGGTTCAGATTGGTGTGGGCCGTGCATGAAACTCAAAAGAGAGGTATTGGATTCAGAAGATTTTCTAAAATTTGCCGAGTCAAAATTGGTATTAGTGAGGGCAGATTTTCCAAGAAGTAAGAAAAATCTCCTTTCGCCAGAATTGAAAAAAAATAACGAGAATCTTGCAGAAAAATATAATAAAGAAGGCAAATTTCCTTTCACTGTTTTGATTGATGGCGAAGGCAATGTGGTAAAATCATGGGATGGTTACACTTCTGCTATGACAATTGGAAATATGGAGAAAGAGATTGAAAAAGTTGTTCGATTGAAATAGTGGAAACTACTAGATTACAAACTTATTCAAGTGTCCAAAAACTAATGGGTAATCGCTTTGAAATAAGCGTGGTAAGTGACGATGAAAATTGGGCAAATGAAAGAATCGCCTCCGCCATTTCGGAAATTGTTAGAATAGAGCAATTACTCACTACTTTCAAACCCCAAAGCCAGACTAACCAAATCAATGCCCAAGCTGGAATGCGGCCTGTGCAAGTAGATAAGGAAGTTTTTGAATTAATTCAGCGTTCGCTCAAAATTTCCAATCTTACGCAAGGAGCTTTTGATATTACTTACGGTTCGATTGATAAATCTTTGTGGAATTTTGATGTAAAAATGACCACTTTGCCGGACCTTGAAACGGCCAAAGAAATGGTAAAACTCATTGATTATCAAAAAGTTATTTTGAATCAAAACGATTTTTCCGTTTTCTTGAAAGACCAAGGAATGAGAATCGGTTTTGGCGGAATTGGCAAAGGATATGCCGCCGAAATGGCCAAACAATTAATGATTCGAGAGGGCGTGAAAAGTGGCGTAGTAAATGCTTCGGGTGACTTGACAACGTGGGGAAATCAACCCAACGGCAGGCAGTGGACTATCGGAATTGCTGACCCAAATCACAAAAACAAAACATTTTCAAGCATCAACATTAGCAATATGGCCGTGGCAACTTCGGGCGATTACGAAAAATTTGTGATGATAAAAGGCAAGCGATATTCCCATACTATTAATCCAAAAACCGGTTTACCCGTTACTGGCATTAAAAGTGTAACTATCATTGCTCCCAATGCCGAACTTGCCGATTCGCTCGCAACACCCGTAACGGTGATGGGTGTGAAAGTTGGCTTAGACTTAATCAATCAAATCAGAGGCATTGCCTGCGTGATTGTTGATGATAACGACAAAATGTTTACCAGTAAAAATTTAAATATTAAATAAATACGGTAACTCGAATAAAATGAAACTCTTTAAAAATACCCTAATTTTCGCTTTATGCGTATTCGCTTTATCCTCATGTATAAGCGTTAAGGAATATCAAAAAAGCCGAATCAACGATTCTGAGATGGAACTATCCGCCCGCAAAGCCGAGAAATTTGAAACCAGTTTTTACCTCTATCGTGAAGGGGCAACGGGCGCAAACGGCGGAAAAGGAAGTGGAGGCTGTGGCTGTAATTAGTGTACATAAGTTTAATTTTCAATACTCAATGTTCAACAACCAATTTTCAAGTAAAATTGAGAAACAAAACACTTGAATATGTTAAATTGAACATTGAAAATTAATCAAATTTAAAATTTCACTTAGAAAAACTATGTATTCTGCGTTTACTATGGCAATTTCATTTATTGAACGTCCCATATTTGATGGAAGAAAAACGATGTTTCCAATGTTTTCTAGGTGGTTGCAAGAATGAAAAAAATAATCATAACCGCTGGTTTATTAGTAAGTATGTTGTTCAGAACTACCGCACAAAGTAGTGTTGAAGAAAATGCTGATTACGAAAAACGCAAATTAAAAGTAGATGAAATCAATTTTGTTACGAGTTACTACCACCAAGAAGGCGATAGGTCGGCGGTGACGGGCGGCATCGGAACAGAAAAATTAAGTGATTACGCTAATTCCTTCGACTTAAAATTATCAAAATACGATTTCAAAAATCGTTTGCATACTTTTAATATTGACTTAAATGTCGATTACTATACTTCCGCATCGTCGGATAATATTGACCCAAGAACGGTTTCGGGCGCTTCTGCGGCGGATTTTCATGTTTATCCATCACTTTCTTGGAGCATGAAAGACAATAACACTCGGGTTACCAAAGGATTAACGTATTCATTCTCGCACGAATTTGATTATGTATCTAACGGTTTTACGCTAAGTTGGGCAAAAGCCTCGAAAGACAATAACCGTGAATTTAGCATCAAAGCGAGTGCGTTTATTGACAAAGCCACGATAATTTTGCCCACCGAATTTCGTACAGGCACTACGGGCAGTGGGAGAGGTTACTCGGATACTAAACCTAGAAATTCATATACTGCCGCTTTTTCACTTTCGCAGGTCGTCAATGAGCGTTTGCAATTGATGGCAATTGTGGAACCGTCGTATCAAGAGGGATTTTTGAGTACTTCTTTTCATCGTATTTATTTTTCGGATAATACAGAAGGTATCGAAAAATTGCCAGGAAAGCGTTTGAAATTGCCTATCGGTATTAGAGCAAATTACTTTTTTGGCGACAACCTGATTTTGAGAACATTTTATAGATATTATATGGATGATTGGGGCATGAAAGCGCACACCGTCAACCTGGAAGGTACTTATAAAATTACGCCTTTCGTTTCAATCAGTCCGTATTATCGTTTCAACAAACAAACAGCCGTAGATTATTTTCATGCTTACAAAGCAAATTCGCCCACAAGTGACTATTATTCAAGCGATTATGATATTTCGGGCATGAATACCAATTTCTACGGTACAGGATTTCGATTTGCTCCAGTCAATGGTGTTTTGGGTATGAAACATTTTAGTAGTGTTGAATTACGTTACGGGCATTACACTCGTACAACGGGCATGGTAGCTAATATTGTAACGATGGCCTTGAAGATGAAGTAGATTTGGATGTAAGTTAAGGTATGGAAAATGTCGTAGAGATTTGACTCTACGACATTTTTTTGTTTGTCATAAAAATGTTAAGTAGGCGATGAAATTCAAACAACGTTTTTATTTGGAGTCCATATTTGCTTGTCAAATAGTTATTTTCCGAAAAGTGAACCGAAGCGTCGGACGCATCGAATTACGCATAACTACTAAATTATTAATTCTCAATTGATAATTGAAAAAATGGGGGCAAAATGAAAATTGATTGTCTTAAAGTTGAAATATCCAATAGGAATTGTATTTTTGTGGGGGCGCAAATCAGCGTCAACTCTTTAAATGATACAAATTCCAGATTCAGATATTTTATTGGCGATCCGACAAGGTAATGAAAGTGTTTATGAAACAGTTTTCAGGAAATATTATCAATCCTTGTGCAATTATGCGTGTGGAATTTTGAAGGATATGGACGATGCCGAGGAGGTTGTACAATCCATTTTTCTGAAACTTTGGGAACAACGAGAAGGGATTGAAATTAGTGTTTCCTTGAAATCTTATCTGTATCGTGCCGTCCACAATACCTGTTTGAATCGCTTGAAACACCTCAAAATTCAAGAAACCTATCGTCAATACGTGGGAGATTATTTAGAAGAGACTTTTGATTCGACCACTGATATGATGGATAAAAATGAGTTAGAAAATCGTATTTCCAAAGCCCTTGAGAAACTGCCAGAGCAATGCCGATTAATCTTTAAAATGAGTCGTTTTGAGGAGTTAAAATACCAAGAAATTGCGGATAAATTGAACCTTTCTATTAAAACGATTGAGAATCAAATTGGCAAAGCATTAAGAATTATGAGAACAGAACTCGCAGATTATTTGCCAATGGTGTTTCTATTTATGTTGAATTTATTCTAAGAAAAAAATAGGTCAGACGATAGTCAGACCGTCAAATTATAATTTATTTTATCATCTGACAAAAATTGCCACTAAAATAGAGATTTGTAAATTTTGCAATGTTGAAATAATATCTCAAAGAAGAATGAATCAAGACCAAACTATAGACGACTTACTGGCAAAATTCCTTGCTGACGAGGCGGACACGCACGAATCGAATACGATTGGTGAGTGGATTACTGCGTCTAGGGATAACCAAAAGATTTTTGACCATTCAAAAATTATTTGGGATGGTGTGAAAAATCAACAAAAGGTCGATGTTGATGCTGGTTGGGCGAAATTAAATATTAGTAAGAAAACAGAAATAGAAGTTATTGATAACCAAATCATTAACTCGAATTTTAAACTAAATTGGGTTAATAATTTTCTGAAAATTGCTGCTGTTTTACTGGTTTTTTTTGGGCTTTGGTATACGGCTACCAAAAAGTTTACGATACCTCAAAATGACATTGTAACGTTCAATTCGGGCAATCAATCTACTGAAAAAATATTATCGGATGGAACAAAAATTTTGTTGAGTAAAAATTCGACCATAACTTATCCAAATTCATTTGAGAGCGATACTCGTGAGGTAAATTTAACGGGCGAAGCTTTCTTTTTCGTTCATCACGATGCTGCTCATCCGTTTATCATACACACGCAAGGCACGGATGTACGAGTGTTGGGTACCTCATTTAAAGTAAGTGCTTACGATGCTCAGGTTCAAGTAGTTGTAAAAAGTGGTAAGGTTCAGTTTTCAAAAAATAAAACCATAGTTTTCTTAACAAAAGGACAGAAAGGGATGATTTTAGCGAATGCTAATACCATTATTAAATCAGAAATTGCAGAAGTTGAGCTATCGGTAAAAGGTAAAGTGAATTCTTTCGTTTTCAATAAAATGTCATTGGACGAAGTTGTTCAAACTTTATCCCGACGGTTTGATAAGACCATAAAATTCAGTCAAGATAATATCAAGAACTGCAAATTAACGGCTACTTTCGAAAACGAAAATTTGGAAAATATCATCGATGTTATTGCTGAAACTTTTAATTTAGAAGTCGATAATCAAGTAGATATGATTATTTTGAGCGGACATGGGTGTGATTGACTTTAACAATAATTAAGAAAGTATTTCTCCAAAAGTACCTCCTTAAAAAGCTATAAAATTTATAAATCTCAACCATTTCGCATGAAATTCCACACTTTAAAATACGTATTTTATTTTATTGTGTTTTTTATACCCCTCCATTTATTATTTGCTCAAACCCCTCTGCTCGAACGCTCAATTAATTTACGATTAAATAACGAAAAAATTTCAGTTGTGTTAGAAAGCATTGCTAAACAAGGCAATTTCTCGTTTTCCTACAATTCAGCTATTTTTGACGTTAATAATCGTGGTGATATTACGGTTGTTAATAAACCTGTCCGTGAGGTTTTGAACTTGATTTTCAGAGGAATTATTAGTTATAAAGTGCGGGGGAATTATATTATTTTGCAAAAAAACAATCAGAAAGCATCTTCGAAAACGATTAGTATAAGCGGTTATATTATTGAGGCAAATACGGACAAACCATTGAGCAAAGCCACCATTTATGACCCTAAAAGTTTGTCATCTACCGTTAGTAATCAATACGGATATTATCGTTTAAATTTGACGTTGAGTGAATTACCTGTAAAATTAATCATTTCAAAAGCAGATTATGTCAAGCGAATTATTGCGATAAAATCGTTTCAGAATAGTTACGAAAACATTGAATTAACACCCACTATTTCTCGTACTGTCGATTTACCCATCTTTGAAGATAATTCGATTGAAAAAAGAGATTCGTATATTAACCAAGATTTATCGCTCGAAAATAAACCTGTCATTCAGCCAATGGCTCCGCCATTTCCCGATATTACCGATCAAAATCTTTTTCCAACTTCGCCTATTCTTGACTCCACTTTGTACGATAGCCGCTGGGATGAATTCAAGAAAAAGTTAGGAAGAATATTCGTTAGTCGTTCGCAACGCATTAATGCTCAGAACGTGGATGATTCTTTAGGTCAAAAATTCCAAGTTTCATTTTTGCCTTTTCTCGGTACAAATCGCCTACTTTCGGGGAGTATTAAAAATGATTATTCTGTCAATATTTTGATGGGATATTCAGGGGGTGTTCGTAAATTAGAGGTGGGAGGAATCTTGAATGGCGTTCGCAACGATGTGCAAGGTTTACAGTTGGCGGGTGTGGGGAATATTGTAGGTAGAACTGTATTGGGAGGGCAATTAAGTTCAGCTTTCAACATCGCAGGATATTTGGATCGAGGGATTCAGTTATCATTAGGATTTAATGTAATTATTAGAGAATCAGGAGGTTGGCAAATTGCACCCATAAATTTTGCTCATCGAGTTGTAAAAGGAGGAAAGCAAATGGGATTCATTAATATTTCAGATTCAACCGATACGGTTCCCATCGGTTTTTTGAGTTTTGTGGGAAGTGGCAATGCCTATAAGCGTTTAGAATTATCAGCCGATGAAAATCAAACGACTATTTTTAGCTTCAAAACAGGCGTACGAAAATTTTATAATATCTTAGCGGTGCATTATAATTTTACTCGAAAACAAGAAATTTTCGGCTTGGGTTATGGCATCGGTCGAGCGTACGAATTAGGAAAATCATGGATGCTTAATACTGATTTAACCACAAATATATTGGTAGAATACGATGCTTTTAGTCCAAATGTAGCATCATTATGGAAATTAGATGTGAGTTTTGAAAAGCAAATTGCCCGAAATGCCGCCGTTACTTTTGGACCATCCTTAAAATATATAATTATTGATGAATATAATTCCTCCGCTTGGACGGCAAAACCCTTTAATAAAATTCCAGCTTACAAAACTATTTCTTCAACGACAAATTCCGTTTTCTGGATTGGTTTTCAGATGGGAATTCGCTTACGTTCAAGAAGAAGTTAAAATTATAACTTTATGAAAATTAGACTTTTACTTTTTACATTACTTTCGTTTTGTCATAAATCCAATGCTCAAATTGCTACGAATGAACAGCAAAAAATCGTGAGAAATTGGGTGAAATACCGCATAGAAATGAAAGACGGAAGCCAAGTTCCAGATGAAAATATTGCTAAGAACGCTGCTTCAATGTTGATTTTTAAAAAGGGAAATATGGGTGTAATTATCAATGGTAGAAATGCTCAACAATCGACATATTCTATATCAGATAGTATTTTAGTGCTCGGAGGAACTTCCAATTATGTAATCGAAAAACTAACGGAACACGAATTGATATTTTATGGAATTTTTAAGGATACACCTGATAATGAGATAATTAAGTACAATTATATTTCAACTACCGAATCTTCAGGGCAGTATTTTTTTCGACAATTTATTAAACCAAATATCAGAACTCAAGCCAATGGTGATACCGCTTACAATTTCAACGAATACATTTTTCCCAAATTTAAATCCGTACTGGGTGATTTTCCCGTCGTGCTAAATGATTTTTATCAGGTTTACGAATCTTCGTATGACATGATCGAAAAAGAGTTTAATTTTCCTGCCAAAAAGAAAGGAAATTTTAGGGTAACTTTTGCAGTTAGTAAATTCGGCACATTGAAAGATGTAGTGGTGGAAGAAAGCAGTGATTCGACTTATACTAATGCTTTGGAACAAGCAGTTTACCAAACTCGAAAGCGTTGGATACCAGCCGAATATGACAATATGAAAGTAGAAACACGTTTCAATTTTGTTTATGTGTATGAGGCAGAGGAGAAATCTGAGAATAATTTTGACCAGTATCTTTACTATGAAAATAAAGAAAAAGCCAATCGGTTTTTCGATAAAAAAGAGTACGTAAAAGCTATAAAACGTTATACAAAGTGTATCCTAATGCAAGAGGAAGACTTCGATTTGGAACCTTATTATAAACGTGCCGATAGTTATTTTGCCTTAAAAGTAAATAAAAATGCCTGTTTGGATTGGAGTTATTTAGCCAAAAAAGGACAAAAAAAGGCGGAGAAATTATTTTTAGAGAATTGCATGAAGTGCGATTTTTTATGTCAAAATGACGTGAACACGTAATCACTTTTCTGGAAAGTCTTCCGTCTT
>JBBAKZ010000023.1:0-14855 GCA_040403275.1 Arcicella sp.
GACGTAAAAGCGTACTATCCTGCAAAGCCGCCCGGGATTGGGTTTGCGGTAGTTTGGCGGCAAGCACTTCACCCAAGCCGTTCACAAAAAAGAGCCCTGCCAATAAAAGTTTAAAATAAAATCGGCGCATGATTTTCTTAGTTTCCATCTAAATAAAGTAACTCTCCGAGTTTACTTCTATAATTAACCCCCAATGAAAACTTCAACTCATTCAACCAAATGTTTCGGCTATCGAAAGCAGTGATTAAATTGATGTTGAAAATATAAGATTTGTGTAAGCGCACTAGGCTAGTATTGACTAACTTACCTTCAATTTCCGAAATATTATCATTTACCAAAGTGCACCGCCTATCGGTCAGAAATACCTTCGAATAAATACCTTGGGCTTCAATGTAATTAATTTCCTGGGCATTAAAAGATTGAACTTGTCTTCCTACTTTCAAATACAATTGTTTCACACTCAACTGGTTTGTGGCTAAGTGGAAACGTTTTAAGCCCCTAAGCAAACGGGGAAACGTAAGCGGTTTTTCGATAAAATCCACGACGGAGTCAATATCGAAAATGGGTGCAGCGTGCAGAATGTGGCTACTTACCACAATCGTGGCCGGCAGCGGCATTGATTGCAACAAATCAAGGCCACTGAGATTGGCTAATGCTAAGTCAAGGAATAAGAGATTAAATTTTCCATCAATCAAATCCGCCAAAGCTTCTTCCGCATTGGAGAAGGTTTTGATGTTGATTACCGTAGGAATTCGTTTCAAAAATTCCACCAACAATTCGGTATCTTGTTGACAGTCTTCTATGATAAGAACAGAAATAGTCATTTGTTTGATTCCTTTGCGATTAATTAGTGTATATAATAATATTAATTAACATAAATCAATTAATCTCCAAAAGTAATGATTTATTGCATGCTATCCGTGACAAAATATTAAAAATTAAAGGAATAGGAATCTGACGTATATATATAAATGTTAATTTGTTTTATCTAATTATCTTTTTGTATAATCAATACGCCATTTCGTTGTATTTTATGTAATTGCTAAAAAAATACGTGTGACTAAGCCCTCCGTTTATCGTTACAGGATAAGTGGAATGGGTAAATTTTTCGCCTTTGTTGGTTTTTCGCCTTTGTTGGTGTTTTCACCAACAAGCTACCGTCTGAATTGTTGGTGAAAACACTATATCCGTGGTCAGTATCCTCACTGACCAAATGGCGACCACAAAACACCAACATAAATATCCGTGGTCAGTGGTGCACTGAGCACGGATATTGGCCAAGAGTTTAGTATAGCTGTTTTAAGTCGTAGCGAAAGATACAATCTAAAACAGAGATACTCCTTAAATTCCAATGATTGAACCTAAAACAATCTTAACGCAATGTCCACTTCTTTCAAATTCTTTTTTTCTACTTTGATTTTTTGCTACTTAGTTTCTTGTTCGAATATTTCTGACAATCTAAGCCCTGAATCACCCGATGGATTAATTGAGGGCAGTAATCAAAAGTTTGACAAGCGACTTTATGCCATTGGCCAATTCAACGGAGCGATGACTTGTACGGCCACGTACATTGAAGTGCCCAATCAATCATTGGATTCTCCCGCTTATGTGCTAACCAATGGGCATTGCACCAATGTTAGATTTGAGGATAACCCCATTTACCTTGATGCGCCGCTTGATGCATCCGTTACTTTTAAAATGATTTCGGGCATTCCAGAAGGACAGAAAATAAGTTTTGCTACCAATAAAATGGCTTATGGCACCATGAAAGGAACGGATTTGGCCATTGTGGAATTAAAACAGAGTAATCGAGTCTTACAAAATGCTGGAATTTTTCCGATGAAAATTGCCCAAGCTATCCCATCAGCCGGGAGCAACATTCAAACCTACGGCTATCCACTTTCCTTAGAACCTGTTCAATTGAGATTAAGTAATGGCATTCAAAAAAACAGCGCTTCTGTGGCAGAATTTATTTGGCTTTGGCATGATTTTTACGCCAATAATTTTAAAAATATTGCCAGCGGAAGCTCCGGATCGCCCGTTTTTGAAGACTTGAATAAAGGAATTTGGGGAATGGTTAATACAACCACAATCGGTGGGATAGGCAATTGCGAGTTAGGGGCTCCTTGTGAATTTCAAACCAATGTAATTCCACAGACTAAAAACGAAACTTCTTACGTGTTGGATATCCGAAATATTATTGGAAGTTTTAACGCAAAAGGTGTTTTTGATATTAACTCACCCAAAAATGAGTTAGAAAAACCCGCTGATTTTAGCGTTGGGTTGGATAGAGACATTCGGAATTTTAATAAAAAACAATCGATGAATGAAAAACTAATCTTTCATTCGACTAATTTCTCGAACACCGCTTATCGAATAGATTTATTTGAGGCATTTGATCGAAAAAATGCGACTGGCTTTTTACCAATGACCGCCGACACGATGCGCTTATCGTTCCCTTCACAAGAAGGATTTTATGTCTTGTCATTCTTAAAAAATAAGCAAAAAAGCTATTTGACGTTTAAGATGGATTTTACCCCACCTAGTGAAGATTTAATTCGATTAAGCCAAAACAAAGGATCCGATGGCTATTCCATTGAACCAATCTTCAAGTATCCCGAAATAGTGAATTATACTTGGAAGGTAGGACCAGCAGCAAGCTGTAATTGTGCTGATAAAAGCGATTTAGCGCCTTATTTTCGAATCGCAAAATTTGTTCCTGTGGATGAATTGCCCGCAAAAGTTTGTCTGTATGCCAATGATTTGGCAGGAAATCAGAGTAAATTAAAGGAATTTATCTTAACAAAATAGCTTGGATTAAATGTTGTCCGGCGGTCTGTTTTATCAACGACCACTTTTTTTGAAACAGGGTTCGGTCAAGACAAGACCATGAAAATTAAAACGGATAGACAAATCAGTTTTCTTGTACCCCCAAAAACTACTTTTTGTTTAATCAATCAGCCATTTCGTTGTATTTTATGTAATTATAAATTAAATACGTGTGACTAAGCCCTCCGTTTATCGTTACAGGATAAGTGGATTGGGTAAATTTTAGGATTCATTGGTGGGTTAATTGGATAGGCTCAGGGAATCCTTCGGGAAATGCCCTGAGTATTATCTTTCTCCTTATTATCGAGCTGAACAAATACCTAAACTCACCATCCCCTAAGTGGCATTTTTGGCATTTTTATTGATAAAATTGAAATTTTATCAACAACCAAAGCCACTTGGTGCTAATAAAAATCCTTTTTCATTTAATCAACCAATCATTTGGTAGTAAAAAGTAGTATTTCTGATTTTTTTGTGATTTTATGGTACATAATTTGTTAAATAATAGGGTACACAAAGGATTAATTGTCGTTTGAACAGACCCGATTAAACCCAAAACCCTCGCTTACAAATGGAATCTCATGAGGTTATCCTTGAAACTGTAGATAAATTACCAATAAATAATATAAGAATGAAACATGTAAGGTTTACGTATTTTGCCACCTATTTTGTGGTATTTTGTTTACTCTTGGTGGGAACGAGCGGAGCACAAACCATCGTGCTACCCGCTGCCTGTGCAACTTGCCCGTCAACAGCCCCGACCAATCCAACCGGCTTTGGTTCACTATCCGGTAAAACTTGTTTTGACGTGGCGCTCAGCAATGACAATGCGAACAGTTGTGGACCCTTATCGTCCAGAATAGGACAACAGGCTAACTTTACCCAAGCCGCTACCAATACGCAAACCTATACTTTTACCCCAAGCGGTACGGTATCTAATGTGCGTTTTGTGTACGTAAATACCAACGGTTCTGCGATTACAGCACTGACGGGTGGCAATCCGGGTAATAACATCAACTCAGCCGTTACGGCTACCGTAACCTACGCAAGCACTTTGAATACGCCCGCTACTGGCCTTACCACGACCAACGCCATCACCTCGGATATCTATGTCGTGTATAATAACTCAGCCGATAATTCTGGCTTAGATTTACAAATCAAATTGACCGCCAGTATTAGAGACTGTGCCTGTTGTGGTGCTTACATTGCCGCTGGTGTGTGGAAAGAATTCTTGTGTTATAATTTAGGCGCCAATACTACGGTCGACCCACACTTACCCGCAGTGGACATCCATGGCTCACTTATCCAATGGGGAAAACGGGGGCCAAACTCGACTGGCGACTCACGGGTAGATTGGCAAACCGCCGCTAATAATGGGCCCTTAGGATTTAGTGCCGCACCTAAACCAGGGAATGACAATACGGTTACCATCGCTGGATGGAGTACTACGCCAGCGGCCGATTACGCTTGGCGAACCACTTCCAGTGCCAAAACGGCTAATGACCCATGCCCAACCGGCTATCGAGTACCCATCAGTGCAGAGTGGTCTGGAGTAGTGCTTAACAACACAATCAGTCGGTCTGGTACGTGGGGATCAGTTAATACAAATTACAGCTCTGCCATCCATTTCGGTCCGAATGCAAGTACCAAACTATTGACTTTGCCAGCCGCAGGTATCCGCAGTATCGCCGCCAACAATGGCGCCTTCGGTAGCCGTGGTAGCAACGGATACTACTGGAGTAGTAATGAGGGTGCCAACAGCGGCCCATCTTTGCTCTTGGCTTTTTGGAATACGGATCAAAACCCACTCTTCACCAGCGATCGTCTTTATGGGATGTCTATTCGTTGTATCCAAGACAATTATACATATCCAGTTTCACCCGTGGCTCCAGCGGCTTCGGTGGGTGCTTTAAAGTGTAGTGGTGCTACCACGACGGGTACTTTAGCAGCTAATACGGCTGCGAGTGGTGTTTCTACTTCGGTACCTTATACGGGTGGTAATTATGGAACGTACGCTGTGCAAAGCATTAGCTCTACCGGCGTAACGGGTTTAACGGCTACCTTAGCTGCTGGTTCACTTTATGGTGGTTCAAGCAGTGTAACTTATACCATTAGCGGTACGCCGTCTGGTTCGGGTACGGCCAACTTCGCCATTAGCCTTGGGGGGCAATCTTGTACTTTAGGTCTTTCGGTGTCAGCAATAGCCCCAACCAATCCTACAGGTACTGGTTCACTTTCAGGCAAAACTTGTTTTGACGTGGCTATTAGTAATGATAACGCTAATGGTTGTGGCTCATTATCGTCAAGATTAGCACAACAATCTAACTTTACCCAAGCCGCTACCAATACCCAAACCTATACCTTTACCCCAAGTGGTACGGTATCTAATGTGCGTTTTGTCTATGTAAATACCAATGGTACTGCTATTACAGCAATTACGGGTGGCAATACAGGCAATAACATTAGCTCGCCCGTTACGGCTACGGTAACTTATGCGAATACCCTAAACACGCCCGCTACTGGCCTTACCAATAGCAATCCAATCACCTCGGATATATATGTCGTGTATAATAACTCAGCCAATAATACGGGCTCAGATTTACAAATCAATTTGACCGCAAACATTAAAGACTGTTCGTGTTGTGGTGCTTACATAGCAGCTGGTGTGTGGAAAGAATTCCTTTGCCACAATTTAGGTGCAAACACTTCTCTTGACCCGCACAATATGGCACAAACCGATGCTTGGGGCTTAAACGGTGCCTACATCCAATGGGGAAAAAGAGGACCAAACAGTACGGGTGATAGCCGTGTTGATTGGGTAAGCGCTGCCAACAATGGAGCATTAGGCTTTGCCGCCGCTCCTACTCTTAGTAATGCTAACGCTGCTGCTATTGCCGGTTGGAGTGCTACATCAGCACCCAACAATGCTTGGAGAACCGCTGGAGGTTTCAAAACTGCCAACGACCCTTGTCCTGCTGGCTACCGAGTGCCAACCAATGTAGAGTGGACGGGAGTGAATGATAACAATACCCTGAGTAAATCAGGTGCGTGGACACTTTCAGCAACTTACTACAACTCCGCGCTGCATTATGGCCCTAACGCCAGCACAAAGCTACTGACATTGCCTGCAACTGGTGGACGTAATGGCGGTAGTGGTGCTCTCGGCGACCATGGCTACTTCGGCAACTACTGGAGTAGTGTGGAATTTAATGCAGAAGCCCTTACCCTCAACTTCAGTAATGGTGGTGTGCTTCCGTCCATCAACAGCAGTCGTTTAACAGGCAACACAGTTCGTTGTATTGCAGAATAATTGCTATAAATAAATAAACAGTAGGTATTTCGGTACCTACTGCCTGTTTAAAAACTATCTATTTCCATGGTCGGTGTCTTCACATACCATGGCTAAGGCAGTAGGTGTTTCGGCACCTACTGCCTATTTAAATTTAAATACTACCTTATCTTGAGTAAGTATTCATTAAAAATTAGTTTAGGTTTGAATAGGGGGTTTAGTTATGATTCATAACGAGTTCCGTTACCATTGCCTAAAAAAAATCCAAATCCCTACTTAAAATGAAACACTTTTTTGCTTTTTTCTTGTTGGTTGTATCCAATATGGCGGTTGCTCAAAATATAAACATGGAGTTTCCAGCCTTTGCGGGCAAAACCTACGACTTTGTTATTTTTCAAGGGAGCAGACAAGAAACGGTACAGCAAGATACGATTCCAGCCAATGGGAAGTTCACGCTAAAAATACCTAAACAATATGCTCCCTATTCGGGTATGTGTCGTTGGTTAATTACGGGCACCGCCGAAGGTGGAGGTTTAGATATGGCGATTCCGGGTTATGATTTTTCGGTGACCTGCTTGTCAAAAACGCCCGATAATGGCAATATTCGCTACCAAGGCTTTGATGCGGTCAATGAATTGAACCGATTGAACACCAAGCAGCAGGTTATCATAGACAAGTTTGAAGCCATGAGCAAAGCCACGCAGCTGTACGATAAAAACTATCCTTTGTATGGTGCATTTACCAAAGAAAAGGCGCTTCAAGTAAAAGCCTACGAGGACTTTCAACAAGAATTAAAACAAAATCCAAACTACAACGCCAGGTTTTTGCCCATTGTGAATCTAATCAAAGGCATTTCCCACCGTTTAACGGATGATTATCAACAAAAGGGCTTGTTACTCAATGAATTTATTACCCAAAAAGTAAGTTTTGAGGATATGTATGTATCGGGTCATTGGCAAGGGATTATTCAGAGTTGGGTGGCTTTACAAGCGAATGTAATCAACGACAAAGCCCATTTTGCCCAAGATTTTAAGCAAATTAGCGATCGAATAAAAAATCCAAAGCATTACACTGATTTTGTGGGCAAAATGACGTATTTCCTTACCCAATACGGCAAAGACGAGTACATTGATGCCATCGCCAAAACGGTTTTAGCAGCGGGTAAAGTAAGCGAGTATCTGGGAAGTATGGAAGTATATCTTAAATCCATCGTAGGTATGAAAGCCCCAGATTTGGTGATTACCCAACACCTAGGGAAGGTAGAAGACCATAACCACAGCAACACGGTTATCGCAACCGATAAATTAGATGCCAAATATAGTTTACTTGTTTTCTATCAATCGGGATGTGGCCCTTGTCAAGAAACCATGCAAGGTTTGCAAGGCAATTATAAAGAATTAATCGCTAAAGGCATTAGAATCATCACCATAGCTTCGGATACCGACGAGCAGGTATATAAAAATACCGCCGCTCCATTTCCATGGAAAGATAAATATTGCAATTTTGATGGGATGAGCGGGATTAATTTTAAAAACTACGCCGTGATTGGCACACCCACGATGTTTATTTTGGATAATAAAGGCATGATTGTCGAAAAAATGGCTACCGTCGCACAATTGTTGGCTTGGAGTAAGCGTATCTAGTAAAATATTTTGGCTTAGAATTTTTCGCTTTTGAGGGTGTTTTCCCCAACAACGCTGACCTCAGCTTCCGCCTTTGTGGGTGTTTTTTCACCAACAAAACTGAGGTTTGCTTGCTGGTGAAAATATCAATGAAGGCACCATTTTGTATAGATTCATGTTTAAGAGCTTTGTTCCTTTATTGGAGCAAAGCTTTTTTTTTGCCCTGCTTTGTCTCCTTGGACATTGGAAAACTGTCCAAGGAAACCAATCGAATTATATCATTCACCGATTTATCAAGTCTATTCATCGAATAATTAACCTTGAAAATCCTAAAATGGATAGTTTTACTTCAAATATGTTGAATAGGCAAAAACAATAGGTTAAACTAGGAGTTAAGTATCTTCGTGTTTGGGTGTTGGAATACCTCATGCCTAAAGCTTATCCGTATCAATTTTAACCGTTGGTGCAACTCATTTTTTTTGAAGAAATATCTTTAACATGACCATTAAAAATAAAATTCTAAAACGATTCCCAATCATCCTTTTCACCTCACCTGTGTTTGGACTGTTCATAGTAGTACCCATTTTTTTCAATACAAACGGAAGAATAAGTAATTTACTGTTGATTTTTTTCATGAACATTTCGTTTTCAATCGTTAGTTGGCTATTAAATATCACCTTTTCCGTGTATTTTTTTAAGCCACTTAATAATGTGGCGTTTAAATGGCTTGCTAGTACGTTTTGCGTTATTTTATTCATGACGGCACTGCACCCCATGACCAAACAAATGTTTTCGATTCCAATCCAGAATCTGTGGCTTTTTCGAGCACTTGGGCTCACTTTTATGAATTCTATTTATTTTATTGTTAATACCTTGTTTGATACCCTTGAAAGTAAACTGCGATTGGAAGGTGAAAATAATCAATTGAAAATCAATCGCTTAGAAACAGAATTGACACAATTAAAAAACCACTTAAATCCTCATTTTTTGTTTAACGCTTTGTCATCATTAAAGTCTTTAATGAGAAGAGACCCTCAATTGGCCGAAAGTTATTTGATGAAATTATCAGAATTTTTAAGAGTGAGCATTGGTCAAACGAATGATTTGGTAGCGCTACGAGATGAATTATTTTTGTGTAGCGATTACATAGATTTACAAAAAATGCGTTTTCAAGGGGGCATAATCTATGAAACGGAGATTGACCCGAATTCTTTCCATCATAGAATCCCATTTTTTGCCTTGCAAAGTTTACTAGAAAATTCGCTGAAGCATAATGAGGTGAGTTTGGTGAATCCACTCACGATTCGGGTTGAAGTAAAAGGCAATATCCTAACAATTGTCAATAATATTCAGGCCCTGCTTACGGAGGAGGCGAGTTCAAAAACCGGTCTTCAAAACTTGAATGAAAGAATCAAAATTCATACGGGGCAAGCCCTTGTGATTGATAAAAATCAACAATATTTTAAGGTACAACTAACACTCTTAAGTTTATGAAAATAGTAATAATTGAGGACGAAGAACTAACGGCCAAGGAGCTAATTTATAATTTGACCTCATTGAATGCTGGTGTTGAGATAATGGCAACCTTGCCAACCGTGGCTCAATCGATTGAATATTTTTCGACCAATTCAGACTATAATCTTATTTTTTCTGATATTCGATTAGGGGAAGGGCATGCCTTCGAAATATTCAAAAACGTGAAGGTGAATTCACCGATTATTTTTTGTACGGCTTACGATCAATATGCCTTAGAAGCTTTTAAAAATAATGGAATTGATTATATTATTAAACCTTTTGATAAAACAAGCATAGCGATTGCGCTGAATAAATACCGCTTGTTAGAAGAAAAGTTTAGCGCACCCCGAGCTGATTTTAGTAAGCTTTCGGCGCTATTGTTGCCCAAAATTTGTAAAATCCAAACGTTGATTGTTTATCAAGGTGATAAAATCCTTCCCATACCCGTGGCAAATATTGGTTTATTTCAACTTAAAAACCAAGTGGTTCAATTGCACACCTTGGAAGGCACTCATTTTACTATTCTTCAATCTTTGGAAGAACTAGAAGATAAATTAGGCTCAGAATTCTACCGAATTAATCGGCAACATATCGTAAATCGCAAAGTCATCAAAGATGTTGCTAGGTATTTTGGACGTAAACTATTAGTCAATTTAACCGACCCTTTTACAGAACAAATCATGCTCAGTAAGGAAAAAGCGGTTCATTTCCTGGAATGGCTTGCTGAAAATTAAGCCCCCCAATGTCCGTTTCAAGTTTATGTTTGTTCGTTTCAAGTTTATGTTTGTCCGCTTCAAGTTCATGTTTGTCCGCTTCACGGAATTTTTTTTGAATAGCCTTTGCCTTTGTTTAAATTTGTTTAATAAAAATTAAAAACACTAACACAACAATATAACCACCCAAACCGGTTACCAAAAACTCCCATGTAAATTCTATTTTCTTTAGTTGATGTTCGACATTATTTGTTAGGACAAATCAAATCAACAAAAGACCTAAGGTAGAAATCCCAAAAAGCGAAAATCAAAAAAAAGGTTCTCTCCTTGCTTAGGCAGGGACAAAATCCAAACGGATTTTCATATTGGTGTAATACGGCAAAAACCAAGACTCCTAGTCTTGGTTTTACTAGTTTAAACGAAAACCAAATGGTAAAAACTGCCACTCGTAAAGATTTTTCGGTTTGCTTATTTTCAATCTTTTTCGCCTTTGTTAGTGTTTTCACCAACAAGCTAAAGTCCGAATTGTTGGTGAAAACACCAACAAAGGCAAAAAAATAAGGTAGCCCCAGAATGCTATCTAAGTAATCGGCAATTGATGGTCAATCGCAATTCATAAAAGATGTTTCTAGGTATTTTGGACGTAAATTATCAATCAATTTAACCCTTCCTTTTCCAGCAAACTTAATAATCAGTAAAGAAAAACAGCGCCTATCCTAGCATGGCTCGCTGAAAATTACCCCCCCCAATTGTCCGCTTCGCAGTCAAATTTGTCCTTTTCAGCAATTTTATTGATTTAACTTTTCCGATAACCTAAGTTATTTGTGGGATGAAAATGAAATATACTCAATGAAAGTAGTTTAAACGTAACGAACAAACGCAAATGGGTTTATCCACGAACCGCTTTATTTTATTAGGAATTTTTCTTTTCGTTACTCGACAAAAAGATAAGAAAGACCCAAGGGTTTATCATGGAATATCCCTGTTGGAGAAAGACCTGAAAAACATGCGCTAAAAAACGGAGACCAATGCCTTCGTGACCCTTGCAGGAGCCCGTGAGAAAACGGAAAAACACAACACTAACATAATTCAAAACACTAATTTAAGATTATCACATGCACACGAATCATGAAAAAATCACGAATCAGGAAAGTAAGATTCTAGGTCTGCTTTCACAATTGAAAACCAATAGTGAAATTGGTGAAACGCTATTTATCTCGCCAAATACGGTAAAAAACCACAAAGCAAACCTCATCAGAAAACTAAATTTGAAGTCTTCTAGAGACTTGTTATTTTATTCTTTACAAAACGCTGCTCCTGCGGTTGATTCAGCATCTCAAAAAATGCAACTCAGCTAAAAATAGTAAAATAGACTATATAAAATAGTAAAACCGACTATTTTTTGAGGTTGAGTCAGTAACTAATTTTGAATCGTCAGATGTTAACCAAAAGTAAGCAACGATTTCGGTCAAAGCACGATCAGAACTTACCGTTATAAAACCTTAACTTACTTTATAGTTGACTAATGATTTTTTAAAATTTCTGATATTACCGTATCAACAAAAAAAAACAAAAAACAAAAAAACAAAAAAAATGAAAAATTCAATTTTAACGCTTTGTGCTGTAGCTTTAGCTTTCGGCGCTGTTGCTCAGACAAACACTATTACTCAAGCATCAAGCGGTTCAACCAACACGGTAAAAATGACTCAAACTGGAAATACTAAAACGGTACTTACCCAAGAGGGAGCTAGTTCATCTGTTTTGACCTTTCAGAAAACTTATTTAACTAATACTGCCAATGCCGTAAATATTAACCAAGCAGGTTCTAATAATGATTTCATTTCTGACCAGAAAGGATCTACTAACACTATTAGCACAACTGCTGCTGGTAATCACAACGATGCTGATCTTACACAAAACGGTAATCGTAACAGTGTGTCGTTGACTCAAAGTGGTAATTATAACGAATCTACTTTTCTTCAAACTAACAACAACAACGCAGTTACTGCGACTCAAAGTGGTGCGGGAAACAAAGCTTCAATTAGTCAAGTTGACATCAATTACGGAACAGTTAATCTTACTCAATCTGGTGCTGGTGACGTAGCAAACATTTATCAAGGTACAAGTAATTCGAATGATATTTACCTTAATTCTGATCATAATACAGTAACCGCTACTCAAAATAATAATACTAATTTAAGTGGAAGTACCCTTAATATTTTCCAGTGGGGAGGGTCAAACGAAATCACAATGGATCAAGAAGGTGGTCTTAACTTAACGACTTTAACTCAAGCGGGAGGAGCTTACAACAAAATCGATGCATTACAAAAAGGTAACAGTAACGAATTGACTTTTACTCAATCGGGAGGTACAAATTGGATTGGATTAGACCAAGTTGGTAACAGAAACACTTTGACTATTACTCAATCGGGTGACGGAAATTCTATCAAAGGTTTAACTTCTACAATTGGTGTACAAACAGGAAATGATAACATCGGAAAGTTAACTCAATTAGGATCAGAAAATATTATGAAATTCTCACAGGTAGGAAATTTTACTACCGTTGAAGCTACACAATCTGGTTCTCACAACACTACTAACGTTGTAGTTGGTTCTTTAAACTAAGACTATTTTGAGTTGACAACACGATATTTTTAAGTTGATTGTCACATGTAGTGCTTAAAATCAAACAAACAGCACAGCAATATTTTTTGCTGTGCTGTTTGTATACAATTGAAACCCAAATCATGAAAAAAATCATCTTCTTTTTTTGTATCATACCAGGCGCCATGTTTGGCCAAAATGCGCTTTTGAAAGCCAACGAAAATCAAATATTCTCTTTGACCGCCATACAAATGCAAAACAGGAATGTGGGCTTCGCCGATAAAAATCAAGACCTTTCGTGGAATTTGGTTCAAGTGGGAAATCAGAATGCTATCTCATACAAATCCTCGGCTCAAAATTCTTTTGATTTTATCCAAATAGGGGAAGGTAATAAAATAGATATGACGCTTCCGGGAGAGCATAATTTTTTTAGATTTGAGCAATTGGGCAACCAAAATAAGCTCCAAATGCGTGAAGTAATGTTTAGCAATGGTATGCTGGAAGTTATACAAGAAGGCAACGGCAACGTATTGCTGGATAGTGGAAGCAATCTGCGCATTCCGATGAAAATAGAGCAAAGAGGGGGCATGAAGCTAGAAATAAATTCAATAATCAATGGCTTCCAATAAACGTTTTCATACCGTTTTTTTAATCTTTTGTATGGTATTGAGTAGTGTTGGTGCTTGGTCTCAAGCGACTGACTCAGTCAATGTCGTAACGGAAAGACGGATACAACAAGGCACAGAACAATTCACGGGTCTGCTTTTAGACAATACAAAAACAAAAGCTGGGCGGGATTTTTATGAAGCCGTGTACAGAAATTTGTCGGCGGCATTATTAGACTCGACCGAAAACAATCTTGCGGTGATATTGCCAACTTTTGAGGAGGAAATCACAATCGAATTTGAGGAACAACCTGCCATGGGAAACTCAACGAGAATTCTCATGAGTGTCAATAATGTTCCGATATGGACTGACTTTTTACAGGCAAGAGCGTCAGCCATCGAAATGTTATCAGAATATGCAGTATTAGTGCTGACGGATTATTTAACAAACTATCAAGAATATATTAAAGACTTAGAAAATGAAGACTCAAAAGGTAATGGAGTTCATTAAACTAGCAGAAAGAAGATTTTTAATCGCTCTTATCTTTGCTTTATTGATGATTACGGCAAATACCCATGCCCAAAGTTTTGTGTACAGACCCACAAATCCTTGGTTTGGGGGGTCTTTGTATAATTACTCTGCTTTAATATCCATGGCGGAGGTTCAAAATACGTACAAAAAAACCACACCAACCAACACAAACGCAGGAAAATCCAGTGCTACCTCTTTAGACTCATTTTCTGATAATCTCTCCCGACAAATACTAAGCAAATTATCTAGTCAGTTTCTTAAAAATCAATTTGGTGAAGAGACGCTCAAAGAGGGTACTTATCAATACGGTGATTTAAGATTAGATGTTACGAAAGGAAGAGACGGGTTTAATGTCAGAATTATTGACAACAAAGGTGGAGAGACGATCATCACAATCCCATTTTATTAACATACCGATATAATCATAAATGCCACCAATCAAAATACTTAAAAATCTTGTCTTGCTGATTTGCATCCTCCAAATACAAGGCTGTCAGTCCTATTTGATTCATACTTCTAAAGTCCGAAAGGCCAGAATAGGAGAAGAATCTGCCATACTTTCTGAACTTAAATCACTGCCAAAGCCCAAAGAACAAATTGTGGCGGCTGTCTATAAGTTCAGAGATCAAACTGGACAATACAAGCTTTCGGAAAACGGAGGAAGCTGGTCCACTGCCATTTCCCAAGGTACTACGCCTATTTTGCTCAAGGCCTTGGAAGAAAGTAAATGGTTTTTAAACGTGGAACGGGAGAATGTTAGCAATCTCATGAATGAGCGTAAGATTATACGCCAGAGTATGGCGCAGTACCAAAACAAAGATGAGGGTCTCCCGCCATTGCTTTTTGCGGGGGTCTTGTTGGAAGGGGGCATCGTGTCCTACGATGCAAATACGATAACCGGTGGTAGCGGACTCCGATATTTTGGGTCGGGTGGTTCTACCCAGTACCGTCAAGATAGGATTACCGTTTACCTAAGAGCGATTGCCACAAAATCTGGAAAAATAATAAAGACGGTTTATACATCTAAAACTATTCTATCTCAATCGGTAAGTGCAGGGGTTTTTAGGTACGTTAAACTTTCTACCTTGTTGGAAGCCGAAACGGGAGTAACCACCAACGAACCCGCCCAAATGGCATTGACCGAAG
>JBBAKZ010000023.1:14865-15417 GCA_040403275.1 Arcicella sp.
TAGAAAAAGCCGTGGCCGCCTTAGTAATTGAAGGAATCAAAGATAAACTTTGGGAATGTGCAGAAGAAGACAAAACCAATGCTGATGTGGCGGTTGCTAAATACGATGCGGAAAAAATACAAGGTCAAGGTACGGATGTCAACGGTATCACAGAATCATTTCCTAAGAAAGGACTCAGCATTTCTGCCAATTATGGCGTGGCTCAATTGAACAGTGATTACAATGCTCCAGTTACAAAAAACGTTTACGGCATTGATTTGAATTATAGACTATTGAAACACTACGAACTCAGTCTTCAGGCTGCTCAGGGAGAATTTGGGTTCGGAGGCAATAGTTCAAAATGGAAATCCTATGGCCTGTCCAATAATTTCTTTTTTCAACCGAGTCAACGTTTTGGCGGTTTTATCGGTGCTGGAATAGAAAACGTGAATATCGTAACCTCGAATTTCCTCAATTTAAATGGCAGTGTAGGATTGGAATTTCATCTCAACAAACATTTTGCACTGCGAACTACCGCTGGATATTATTATTTTCAAAATGACCTTGTGGACG
>JBBAKZ010000024.1:0-15351 GCA_040403275.1 Arcicella sp.
TGATAAGAACCGCAAAGAAATACGTTCTCAAGAATTTTTTTATGATATATAAATCAAGAATTTTCATGTACGCTATCGTGAATTTTTGTAGGATTATGCAAATTTACGAATAAAAAAACCGCTCAACGACAGAGCGGTTTTTTTCAGGGTTAAATGTTGTTAAAATTACGTGCTAACTTTAATCTTACACTTTCCGTAAAGCTTCAATCAACGTTTCAACTTGTCCCACACTCACCGCAGGAAAGTTGGCGATTCGTAATTGTGTATCTTTAAAATCACCGTAGCCCGAACCAACAACCATATTTACATCATTCTGAACTTGTTTTATCATGTTTGCCGCCGATTTTTCTTTTACATTTACCACCACAACGGTCTGCGAACGATGTTCTGGATTTTTCACAAAAACTTCCAAGAAATCACTTTTATCGGCAAATTCATAGAGCATTTTTGCTTTCTTTTCGGTTTGTTTTCTGATATGATCAATCCCAATATTATTCATGTCCTCCGCTACTTTTCCTAATACATAAATTGCCATCACGTTCGGCGTTTCGGGCGTTTCGTACTTACTGAAGTTTTTAAATAAAGAAGGCAAATTATGATACGTTCCGATTTGGTTTTCGTGGGTTTTCATGCGTTCTGCTTTTTCCAACATCGAAGGATTGACAATCCAGCAGCCCAAACCAGCGGGCATTCCGAATGATTTTTGCACTGAAAATAAAGCTGAATCAACCGTAGTAAAATCTAATTCTGGATAAGGTGCCGATGAAACCATGTCTACGCAAACAAATTTATCCTTATTAGCTCTTTTGAGTTTATGAATTTCCGCAGGACGCATCTGTACGCCCGAAGAAGTTTCGTTGGCAGTTGTACAAATCAGTTCTGCGTACTCAGGAACAATGATTTCTGAATAATCAAAGCCTTCCCCAAATGGTTTTTCAAGTTTATGAGCGTATTTATTTAGCTCAAGCGAGAAGTCATAAAATTTCTTGGAGAACGAGCCATTTACTAAATGAAAACTCTCGTGTTCAACCGTATTTTGAATTAACCGCTCCCAAATTTCTGTCGCTGACCCGGTGAAGAAAATTCCGTGCGATGCTGGAATATTCATTAAGTTTCTCAACTGTTCAACGGTATGTTTATAAATATCCCGAAATCGCTGCGAACGGTGGGAAATTGAGCCTAATTGTTGGTCAAAAGCCTCATGATAATGTCTTTCAACGGTTGGAAAAAGTTCGGCAGGACCCGGAGTGAAGTATGTTTTACGCATTTTCTAATATGGATTTGGCGGGTAAAAGTACGAAATATTATGGCTCTAGAAATAAAAAAAGAGTATCCAAGCCCAAAAAATAATTATTCTCTTAAATTCCTAAAAAAAAATCTATTCTACTTATCTTTATAGCTATTTATTTCGTTATAGATTTCAAGAAAGCAAATCCATAGATTTTAGGACTTAATTTTATGCAAAAACATATACTGATTATATTTTTTACCGCATTTTCACTCGTTGGTTTCGCCCAAAGCAAGCCCCAATACAGCCAATATATGATGAATAGTTACCTCATAAATCCCGCCGTTTCGGGAATTGAGGACTATACTGATATCAAAACGGGTTATAGAAATCAATGGACGGATTTTCCTGGCGCTCCCGTTACGTATTACGTTTCCGCCAATATGCCCATTAACAAACCCGATCGCACCAGTACCGGAGCAACACCCAATATCAGCAAAACCATTCGTCGTCCACTTTCACTATCAACCGAATTCAGGGGCACTCCTCGTGTACCTGGACATCACGGTGTGGGCATTGTCTTTGTGAGCGACCGTATCGGAGCAGCCGTACAAAATAGCCTTACCGCCAGTTATGCTTATCATATTCCTGTTTCGGGAACGATGAAATTATCGCTGGGCGCCTCGGGAGGAATTACGCAGTACAGTTTAGATTTTAGCAAATTCCAAGTGAAAGATAATCCCGACCAAGCCATTTTAGCGAGTGGTCAATTAACGTCAATTCAGCCATCTATCAACGTTGGAGCGTGGTTGTATTCACGCCATTTTTTCTTTGGAATTTCTGCTAATCAGTTAATTTTTGATAATTTTAATTATGCAACCAAAGATGCAGCGGCTGGCAGTTATTCGTGGTTGGGAACTACGAATCCTCACTATTTTTTGACGGCCGGCTATCGTTACGAAATGAATGAAGATTGGGTTATTATTCCTTCTACGATGGTAAAAAGGGTAAGCCAAGTGCCAATAAGTTATGATATCAACCTCAAAGCAATTCACAAAGACCGTTTTTGGTTTGGGGGTTCATATCGACATAAAGATGCTGTAGTGGGGCTTTTGGGAGTAAATATTAGTTCGTTTATTAACCTCGGCTATTCGTATGATTTTACGCTTTCGGATATTAATCAACGTTCAAAAGGTTCGCACGAAGTGGTCGTGGGAATTATGTTGAACAACCGTCATAGAATTATTTGTCCTCAGAATCTTTGGTAAATGATGAGTTATTTATTTTACATTTGTATTTTTATTGAATTATTCATACCTCATTATTCATAATTAAAAAGGTATCCCCAAAATCCCCAAATCTTTCTCTTCTTCAAATACGTCAAGTCAGCATCATTTGCGTAGGCTTCTCGCTCAAAACTAATACGCATGTAGGCTTGATGTGAATTCTTTCCTTTAAATCTGTAAATTAGATATTCAATAACATACCAAACGTAAAACGGCAAAATCAACAGTTCTAATTGCTGTCTAAAATGGATTCTTTCATGGTTAATTAGCGATGCGGATGGGTTCTTGTATTTGACAAAAAGAAACGGAAAAATCGCCAAACCATTGGCTCGCATGAAAGGTAATCTTACCATAAAAAAGCGGAAATGATTCGGCATAAACAATAAATTTTGACATAAAATTAAAAACTTCTATTCAGAATATATCATACTTTTATTTATCATTTGACAACCGTAATTCTCTGCTGAAAGTCTTTTCTTTTTCGTCTGGAAATGCTGATAATATCCTTATTTTGCATTACTGCATATAACAAATGAGCTTCGTCATAGTTTCTCAAACACTTCATATTGATAAGATGGGCTTTGTGAATTCTGAGGAAATCTAATTTTTGCAGAATCTCGTCGTAAACCTTTAAGGTTTTGGAACTGAGCAAGGTGTTTCCATTCCTCAAGTGCAAAAGTGTGTAATTTTTCATCCCTTCCAACCGTACGATGTCGTGGATAAGCACATGATGAATTTTTGATTGGTCTGGAACTAATAAATATTGTCTTCCGGATATCTTAACAATTTTAGTGGAGATAACAGATTGGGGTAAATCTTGAATTTCCATTTTATGTGTTTTAATGGGTTAGATTATTGATTCTATGCAAGATATAGGATATATAATTGCGTTCCAAAAACAATGGTGAAGATTCTGAGATTTAATATTTCGGTAATAATTTGTTCTATCTTCAACCCTTAAAATCTATTATCAGTACTAATTTTTCTAATAATTTTAGCTGTATTTTTTATTAATATTTTGGTAGGCACTCTTCGGAATTTTGGATTGATAATCGTGCTTTGGCGTTTCGGGACGAACCCAATCTAAATGTCCTTTAACCCACGCATAAGCCAAACCAAGCACTAAAATACCGATAAAAACAAACATCTCTACGATTGCAAACCAACCCCAAACACCATTAGTAATTTCAATTAAGTTTTGATTGCCAAAGACCGTTGCCCATGGAAAAAGGAAGATGAGTTCAACATCGAAAAGTACAAAAATTAGCGCAATGACATAGAAACGCATATTGAAGCGCACATTGGCATTGCCATCGGGTTCTTCGCCTGATTCATAAGTGCTCAATTTCTCTAAATTCGGCCGACTAGGACGTATTAATTTAGCAATAAAAAGCATCAATGCCACGAAGACAATTCCTGAAATGATGAAAAGAAGGAGGTAACCAAAATCTGTAAGCATGAAAATTGGATTAAGTCTATAAGTCGCAGGTCGGTAAGTCGTAAGTCGGTAAGTCGTAAGTCCGTAAGTTGTAAGATTTTCAGTCGTAAGATTTACAAACACATTGAGTTTATACAATTTTACAAACTATACCAACTATTTTCCTTTTGAATGATAGATTTTCGACCCGTGACTTTGTTATTTTTTAGTCATTGAACTTATTAAACCCCAAATTATTAGAGAAATTTCTTCACAAAGTAAAATTATTGTCTGTTTTATTCCCTCATGAATATAATTCAATCTGAATGCTAAATAAGTCATTGATTTTACTTCGTTACAAGATGTTTTGGCAAAATTAAGAAATCGAATAAAGTCAGGGTAGGTACCTCCATCAAACCCTTCTGATACATTATTAGATACAGAAACCGATGCTCGTTGTATTTGGTCTTGGAACCCCCAGTCCTTGTTTTGGGCGTAATTTCTTAAATTATTACAGCCAAATCTTGTGATTTTTGCCGGGCTACCAAATCTTCAAATCTTGTTACTTCTTTATTCTTTAGTGGTTTAATGTTGAAAAAATTAATAAGTCTTTAGGTTTTTAAGTCCTTAAGTCCTGAGTCTTCAGAATAGATTCATGCTATTTTTTCTCACGACTTATAGACTTAGGGCTTAGGACTATTTTCATTACGACTTACACTCAAATATCCTTTTATAACGGTAAAAGTGGTTACTCCTAAGAAAAACAAAATTATATAGTGAACGTAATTAATAATCCACGGAAATTGCCTGCCAAAATAACATCCAGCACCCACCAACGAACCTACCCAAAGGGCTGATCCTACAAGATTTAAGAACAAAAACTTCGAATAATTCATTTTGCTAATTCCCGCTAAAATGGGTGCAAATGTACGAACATAAGGTAAAAAACGGCTGATAATCAAGGCTTGATTTCCGTATTTTTCGAAGAATTCTTCCGTTGATTTAATGTGTTTTTTCTTAAAATACCATCGGTCAGGTCGGTTTTCGAGGTTACTTCCAAAAAATCTGCCGAACAAAAACCCCGTAAATGACCCTAACACCGCCGCCAAGAAAAGATAGAGCAGCACGGTTACAAGGGCATATTTCACGATTGCCGTCCCCACAAAAACACCCGTGAGAAACAATAGATAATCTCCCGGAAGAAAGAAAGCGAAAAACAGTCCATTTTCCGCATAAACCACAAAAGTGACTGCCCAGAGACCAGCACTGATAATTTCCTTTGAATCAGAAAAGTATTTTATTATTTCGGATATTTCCATTGTTGGGATTTAGGGGTTTGGATTTGGGATTTGGGATATCGAAAAATCAATAAACTGAGCGTAGGATATTTTTAAAACTCCCAAGTCCCAACCCGAAGCCTCGGACGCCCTAAATCCTAATTTACTTTTTCTCATAAACAATCTTTCCATCAAAAATAGTCATTAACACCTTTACGGTTTGTATCTTTTCTGGTTTAATGGTTAAAATATCCTCCGAAAGGACGACCATATCTGCCAGTTTCCCCGTTTCAATCGAGCCTTTTTCTTTCTCTTCAAAAGAAGCGTAAGCATTATTTATCGTATAACCTTTTATTGCATCAGCAACGCCAATTTTCTGTTTCGGTATCCAACCCATCGGATTTCCACCGTCTATGGTTTGGCGAGTTACTGCTGCATAAATTCCCAAAATAGCATTCAACGGCGCCACCGACCAATCGGAACCCATGCAAAGTTTGATCCCAGCATCTAAAAACGATTTGTACGGATGCGTATAATCTATGCGAGTACCAATGCGTTTTGCCGCCCAAACACCATCATCGATGCAGTGATAGGGTTGCACAGAAGCAATTACGCCCAATTTGGCAAATAATGGAATATCCTCAAAACGCACGTGCTGAGCGTGTTCGATTCTGAAACGTCTGTCCCATTTTGGATTGGTTTTCGTTATGTCTTCAAATAATTTCAACATCAAATAATTTGCCGAATCCCCAATGGCGTGAATGGATAATTGCAAATGATTTTTATCGGCATCCGTGGCCCATTTTGTCAAATTTCCGTTGATGATAATGTCACTGGCTAAACCTTTGGAATTGGGATTTTGGTCGTAAGGTTTAAACATTAATGCCGTGCTACTTCCCAACGAACCATCCGCATAAGCCTTCAACGAACCCAACTTGATTTTATTCGAACCAAAACCCACTTGAATTCCTGCATTTACCAAATTTTGGTACGAATTTATCGGTAAACGAGTATAAAAACGGCACGTTAATTTGTCTTCTTTTTCTAAGGTTTGGTACGCAATTAGATCAGGTTGGAAAGTAATATCATGTACCGAAGTGATGCCATTTTCACGAGCTTCTTGCAAAGCACGTTGAACGTATTTTATTTTTTGTTCGGGGGAAATTTTCGGTATAATGTTGTAAACCAACATCATAGCCGCATCTTTCAACACACCCGTGGGTTCGCCAGTTTTTGAATCTTTCACAATTTCACCCCCATCGGGCGATTTTGTATCCTTCGTTATTCCCGCCAGCGTCAATGCTTTTGAATTCACCAACACCATGTGTCCATCAAAACGGTCGATACAAATGGGCGTTTCTTTCGAGAAATCATCTATCATTTCTTTGGTTGGCAAATCTTTCACCTCCCAAGCTTCATGATCCCAATTTCCAGATTTTACCCACTCTCCTTTGTGCGAATCCACGTACGCTTTCAAGATACTTTTAAACTCAGTAGTCGATTTTGCCCCTCGCAAATCTAAACCCGAAAGATACATACCACCATCGGCAAAATGCGTGTGATTATCAATAAAACCTGGGAGCATTAATTTTCCCTCCAAATTCACCATTTTCGTCCGACTATCTGACCAAGCGGCACGGGCTTCGGGGGTGGAACCGACAAACAAAATCCGCCCATTTTCAATTACAACTGCCTCGGCAACCGAACTGCGGGCATCAACGGTATAAATTTTTCCGTTATAAAAACAAATCTTTTGGGCTTTCAGTAATAAGCTTTGGGTGATGCACAAAATGGTAACTAGTAAGAGTTTTTTCATGGTTTATTGAAAAGCTAATGTGGGAATCGTAAATTTACGGAAAATAAATACAAAATAATGAAAAAAATCGTCGCCATCATTTTAATAATTGTGCTGCTCTTCGGCTCATTAATTTCAACGGGCGTTTTGAATTTTTCTAAGAATTCAACTGAATCAGTTGTTGAAAACTCAGTGGAGAACTCAACCGTGGCAGAGCCTCAATTTAAGAAAGAAGGAGAATTAACTTTCCTGAAAAATCAAGAAAAACTTACCATAGAAATTGCGGATAATGACGCAGAAACTACGCAGGGCTTAATGTACAGACGTACAATGCCCGATAGTTGCGGGATGATTTTTATCTTTGCTGATAGCCAAATTCGTAATTTTTGGATGAAAAATACGTATCTTCCTTTAGATATCTTGTTTTTAGACGAATCTAAGAAAATTGTAACGATTCAAGCCAATCGCACGCCTTTTTCAGAAGAACAAATCCCCTCTTTTGAAGAGGCAAAATATGTATTGGAAGTAAATGCGGGATATTGCAAAAGGAAAGATATTGAAAAAGGGGATTTGGTGAAATGGTAGAATTAATGAATTAAAATTAGGATAATGATTCGAGTCCCTTCCCTCATCCATGCTGGTGAATTTCAGTCCTTGAAAATTCAGGATATGACTTTTGTGGCGTACAGAAATCAAGACCCACCGCTCAAAAATGAGGTTTTCTTTGAAGAACACGCCGTTATTTTTGTGTTGGAAGGAGAGAAAAAATTTGTTTCAGCCACCCAAACTATTCATGTGCGAAAAGGAAATATCGTCTTTATTCGGCGGGGATATTATTTGATGCAAGAAACAATTGATACAAATTACAGAAGTTTAGTTTTCTTTTTTAATGAAAAATTATTGAAGGAATTTGTGGGTCAACATTTAGAATTATTCCAAGACCAATCCCCCGAAGCGTCGGTCGCCCAACCCCCGAAGGGAGAGTTAAAATCGGACGAGGAAACTTCCCCTTCGGGAGTTGGGCGACCGACGCTTCGGGGGCTACTTGTCTTTGAAACTACCGAAAGCTTAAACAAATTCACCGAATCTATTTTCCCTTATTTTAACCTCAAAACGCAATATTTGAATCATTTTTTACGGTTAAAATTACAAGAATTATTACTTCATATTCTCGAAATTAATACCGCTGGAGAGTTCAAAAGCATTTTATTTAGTTTGTACAAAGGTGAAAAAATTGATTTGGAATATCTGATGCAATCATATTACCTAAAACTGCTTTCTTTGGATGAACTTTCAAGACTTTCGGGTCGAAGTCTGTCGGCATTCAAACGTGATTTTCAAGTAAAATTTGATACTTCGCCCGCTCATTGGATTAAAAATAAACGGCTCGAATATGCAGGTCTTCAGTTAGAAAATACGCATAAAAATGTCTCAGAAATCAGCCAAGAAATTGGTTACGAGAGCGTTTCGCATTTTATAAAGGCTTTTAAAGAGAAGTTCGGAAAAACACCAGGGTTGTCGGTAAACAGTTCAAGGTGAAAGATAATTTCGGTAAACGGTTCACGGTGACCGGTAAACGAGGTATAGAGAACGGTTCACGCTGAAATGTAAATGATTTTTGCTTATATTTGTGATAAAAATTTCCATTGAGAGACCGTTTCGCATTCCCCCTTTAACCGTTCAACGATAATCCATGATTTCCACCCAAAACCTAACCTTCGCATACACGCCCGATAAGCGTTTTGATTTCCCTAATTTTTCCTGTGCCGACCGTGAAACGATGCTCATTTTGGGTAAATCAGGCAAAGGGAAAACAACTTTTCTCCATTTGATGGCACTTTTATTAAAACCTACGAGTGGAAATATTCAGATAAATGATCAAGAAATTAGTAGGCTATCGGTCAGTAAAGCGGCCGATTTCAGGGCAAAAAATGTGGGGATAATTTATCAAAAACCACACTTTGTTCATTCGCTTTCGGTGTTGGATAATTTGTTACTGGCCAATTATTTAGCGGGAAAAAATCAAGCAAAACAAACAGCTCAACATTTGGCTGAAAGTCTGGGTTTTGCCGAACACTTATCGAAAAAAACTACCCAACTTTCGCAAGGAGAACAACAACGGGTGAGCATTGCACGAGCATTGATAAATAAGCCCTCGGTAATTTTGGCGGATGAGCCGACCTCAAGTTTGGATGATGGTAACTGCTTGAAAGTCATTGATTTATTAAGAAAACAAATTCAAGAAATTGGCGCCAGTTTGGTAGTAGTTACCCACGACCAACGATTAAAAGATGTGTTTGAGAAGAGAGTTGAACTTTGAAAGGCTGTTGGCTTTCAGCTATCAGCAATTAGCTTTCAACTGTTAAAAAACAGAAATAATAATTTATTGCTAAAAGCTGACAGCCAATAGCCTCAAAAAATGAACTTACTAAAAATATCCACCAACAACTTAAAAGATAAACCTTTAACCACTTCGTTGAGCATTTTGTTAATGTCTTTGGGAATTGCGATTATCTCACTTTTGCTATTGGCAAGCAAACAAATTGAAGAAAAATTCACTCGAAATGTTGCGGGAATTGATATGGTTGTTGGCGCCAAAGGCAGTCCCCTTCAATTGATTTTATCGAGCATTTATCAGATTGATTCGCCCACGGGAAATATCTCAATGGAAGAAGCTAACCGACTGACCCGTAGCCCATTGGTAAAATCAACCATTCCACTTTCGATGGGAGATAGTTACCAAGGCTATCGAATTGTGGGGTCAAATGAGAAATATTTAGCCCATTTTCAAGCGGAATTTGAAACGGGAAAAGTATTTTCAGAGGCCATGGAAATTGTTGTTGGTGCAAAGGTTGCCAAGAATTTGGGCTTGAAAGTAGGTAACAATTTTTCTTCACAGCATGGTTTTGATAAAGAAGGCAATGCGCATAAGGAGAAGGAATTTAAGGTGGTTGGAATTTTGAAAACGACCAATTCTGTGCTTGACCAAGTGATGATTACGCCCTTAGAAAGCGTGTGGGCGGTGCATGACAATCTTCATGAAGAAACCGGAAATGGCGCAAATGTCTTGAAATTATTGGAAGAGAAACAATCTCTAACAAATGAACATCATGGCGAAGAAGATTCGAAGGAAATTACTTCATTACTAGTGAAATTTAGAAATCCTGTGATGGGCATGATGATGGCCAGAAGTATTAATCAAAATTCTACCTTACAAACGGCCACACCAGCGATTGAAATCAACCGATTATTTGCCTTGTTGGGCGTGGGCGTAGATGCGCTGAAGTGGATTGCCTTGGTTATAATTATCGTATCGGGATTGAGCGTTTTTGTATCACTTTATAATTCCTTAAAAGAACGAAAATACGAAATGGCTTTGATGCTTTCGATGGGAGCAAGCCGAACAAAACTATTTTTATTATTGTTACTAGAAGGATTGATTATCAGCGTTGTGGGCTTTCTTTTTGGCATAACTTTAAGTAGATTTGGACTTTGGAGTATGTCAGAAAACGTCGAACAAAATTTTCATTATGACTTCAACGTTTTATCTTTGCTAAACGAAGAATTTTATTTATTTTTCGGGGCTTTATTGATCGGATTATTAGCAGCAGCGATACCCTCATTAGGCATTTACAACATCAATATTTCAAAAACATTAGCGGATGAGTAACTAACCGTACCTCAGTCTTCAGCCTGTCAATGGGAATATTAGCGTATAAATACAGGCTAAAGCCTGTAGTACATAAAACATAAACACATGAAAATCAAGACATTACTAATTTTAGGTTTGATCGTTTCAACCTTTATTTCGGCAAAAAATGCGCCCGCCGAAAAACTCACTTGGGATATGCTGAAAGACGTTTCTTTCAAGAAAAAATGGTATCCGCAGGAATCTATTTTTATGCTTTATCCAACTTTTGGAGCGCCTTTGAAGAGATTGGAGAATAAAGAAGTCATCATTAAAGGTTACGTGATTCCGGTGGATGTGGCTACGAATATGTACGTGCTTTCCGCATTTCCGTATAGTCAATGTTTCTTCTGCGGCGGTGCTGGGCCGGAATCAGTGATGTCCTTAAAGCCTCTGAAGAGTGAAGTTAGAAAGTATAAAACGGACGATATGCACACGTTTAAAGGCAAATTAAAACTCAATGCCGATGATATTTACGAGATGAATTATATTTTGGAAGAAGCGGATATGATTGAATAAACGTTGGAGGAGAAAAGGAAAAAGGGAGGAAAGAAGATACCCATTCTTCCTTTTCTCCCTTTCTTCATTCTTCCATTTTTATATAACTCATCAACAATTCATCCAAAAAACGTCCCTCTGATTTCAGATACGTATATTTTCTCATAACTCCCTCCTCTTCAAAGCCCACTTTTTTGTATAATTCAATGGCTTTTAAATTTTCGGTTGCCACACTCAATTCTATTCTTTTATAGCCTTGTTGAGTGGCTAAGGCAATGATTGCTTGCATCATTTTTCTGCCAAATCCTTTTCCAGAATAGCTGGGCTGAATGGCTAATCCACCTAAATAAGCAATGTGCGAAGCCCGATAAGTCCACGGAAATAGTTTGAACATTCCCACCGGCACTCCATTTTCATCCGTAAAAACAAACTTAATTTCATCCGCTAAAAGTTTATCAAATATGGGTTTAAATGCTTCAATATCCATGTATTCGTAGAGTAAATATGGATTTACTTGTGGGTGCATATACAGGTCGTAGATGAATTGCAGGTCGTTTTGTGTGGCTTTTCTGTGCACGATTATAATGATTTTTTGCAAATATAAACTAAGTAGCTGAACATTTTTAAACGACGTTTTATTATGATGTAATTAATTGAATTTCAGATGGTTATTTGGCTAAATCCAAATGCCTAAATCCTAACCACTACTTATACTTATCCAAAAATTTATTTTCGTACCTTTGTAACCACATAGAGGCATAGGGTACTTAGATAATATAAGATTTATGCTTTCGACTAACGATTATTTAATTTTCAGCTCAACATATTTTTCAACTCTTCAAATTTAATTCATGAGTTTATTAGCAATTGGTTCGGTGGCTTTTGATGCCATTGAGACTCCCAGAGGAAAAACAGACAAAATCATTGGTGGTGCAGGTACATTTATCTCATTATCAGCCTCTTACTTCAAAACCCCCATCAATTTAGTAGCGGTGGTGGGTGAAGATTTTCCCCAAGAATATATCCAACTTCTTCAAGATAAAGGCGTTGACACCACAGGTTTACAAATCAAAAAAGGAGAAAAATCTTTCTTCTGGTCGGGTCGTTACCATAACAACATGAATTCTCGTGATACCTTAATTACGGAATTGAACGTTTTAGGCACTTTCGATCCAATTATTCCCGCTGAATACCAAGATTGCCAGTATTTGATGTTGGGAAATCTAACACCAGCGGTTCAAAAAACGGTGATTGAACGTTTGGAAAATCGTCCTAAATTGGTCGTAATGGACACGATGAATTTCTGGATGGATATTGCGATGGATGATTTGAAAATGGTGTTAAAAATGATTGATGTTTTATGTATTAATGACGAAGAAGCTCGCCAACTTTCGGGTGATTATTCTTTGAAAACGGCCTCAAAAACCATTATGGCCATGGGTCCTAAAACGCTAATTATCAAGAAAGGAGAACACGGAGCTTTATTATTTCAGGGTGATAAAATGTTTTTCTGTCCCGCTTTGCCTTTGGAAGATGTTTTTGATCCAACGGGTGCGGGCGATACTTTCGTAGGTGGATTCATTGGCTACTTAGCAAAAACGGATGATATTTCTTTCGAGAATATGAAACGTGCCATTGTGTATGGTTCGGCGATGGCTTCTTTCTGCGTTGAAAAATTCGGAACGGAACGTTTGATGGATTTATCAGCAACAGAATTAGCGGATAGAATTGCGGAATTTAAAGATTTAGCAGGCTTCGACGTGTAATTAGTGAGTAATTAATAGAGAATAATTAATTGTTTAATTTGGGAATTAATAACTACCTGATAATTAAATAGTTTTCAATTAATTCTTCGCAAAAAATCTTTGATTGGGGAACTTCCCGAAAGTTTAAAACTTTCGGGAAGTTAAAACGGCTTAACAAACAGTATAACAACCATCCTTGAAGAAGCCTGTCCAACGATTCTCTAATAACTATAAACTATTTCACATTCCTCCTGAAATAAAATTCTGCAAATGATTAATCGTATCTTTTTGATCTTCAATGATATACCGCACCACATCGCCCATCGAAACCAAACCAACTACGTGATTTTCTGCTATTACAGGCAAATATCGAATGTGTTTGTCCGACATTAATTCCATACATTTTTCAATCGTATCTTCAAATTTAACGGTGGCAGGAGCCGCTTGCATAATTTCCGAAACCAAGGTATCGTGCGAATGTTTTCCCTTCACAATTACCTTCTGAGCGTAATCTCGTTCTGTCACCACACCCACAAATTTATCGCCCTTATACACCACTAATGCGCCAATATTTTTTTGAACCATGATTTCTAAGGCATCATAAACCGATTTTGACGCATCAATAATGGTAACTGTGTTGCCTTTGTGATTAATTAAATTTAATACTTTCTTCATAACAGATTAGTTTTAGTTTTAGGAAATAAAATTTATATAAATTATTTGATAAATCCTAATTATTTCACTAAACCTGAAAAACGCCAACTTTAAAATCGTTTGTAATTGGTGCGTGATTAGCGGCTTCAATGCCTTTTGAAATCACTTTTCGGGTATCCAAAGGCTCAATTATTTCATCCACCCATAGTCTTGCAGCGGCGTAATAAGGCGTAGTTTGAACGTTATATCTATCCATAATTTGCTTTAAAATTTCATCCGCTTCTTCTTTTGTAAATTCTTTCCCTTTGGCTTTCATGGATGCAATTTGCGTTTGTAATAGCGTTTTTGCGGCTTGCTCCCCTCCCATCACAGCTATTTTTGCGGAATGCCAAGCGTAAATAAAATTGGGATTATACGCCTTTCCGCACATGGCATAATTGCCCGCACCGTAAGAATTTCCAATAATTATCGTAAATTTTGGAACGATAGAATTGGAAACGGCATTCACCATTTTTGCCCCATCTTTCGTAATACCCGAATGTTCCGACCGACTGCCAACCATAAAACCCGTCACGTCTTGCAAGAAAACCAAAGGAATTCTTTTCTGATTACAATTCATAATAAATCGAGCGGATTTATCGGCTGAATCGTTATAAATCACGCCCCCAATTTGCACTTCTCCTTTGGCGCTTTTCACCACCATTCGCTGATTGGCTACGATGCCAACCGCCCAACCATCAATGCGTGCGTAGCCACAAATGATGGTTTTGCCGTAATCTTTTTTGAATTCGTCAAATTCCGAATTATCCACCAAACGTTCAATAATATCAAGCATATTATAGGGTTTTGTTCTCAATTCTGGAAAAATATCTAAGATTTCTTCGGGGTTTTTTGTGGGTAAATGTGCCTCTGTACGGTTGAAACCCGCATTTGGCAATACTCCCATTTTACCGATTGTTCTTTTGATATGGTCTAAACATGCATGTTCAGTTTTGAATTTATAATCGGCGATTCCTGAGATTTCCGTGTGCGTAACGGCTCCGCCCAACGTTTCTGCATCAATATTTTCTCCAACCGCCGCTTTAACCAAATAGGGACCCGCCAAAAATATCGAACTTTGTCCTTCTACCATCAACGTTTCGTCCGACATAATCGGCAAATAAGCTCCACCCGCCACGCAACTGCCCAAAACGGCTGAAATTTGGGTAATTCCCATCGCACTCATTAAAGAATTATTGTAAAAAACTCGTCCAAAATGCTCACGGTCGGGAAATATTTCGTCTTGCATCGGTAAAAAAACCCCCGCACTATCCACCAAATAAATAATGGGCAAATGGTTTTGCATGGCAATTTCTTGGAACCGCAAATTCTTTTTACCCGTGATTGGAAAATACGCCCCCGCCTTCACCGTTTGGTCATTTGCCACGATAACGCAAAGTCTGCCAGACACATAGCCCAAACCTCCCACTGTTCCTCCCGCCGGACAACCGCCGTGTTCTTCATACATTTCGTAGCCCACAAATGCACCGATTTCTAAAAATTCAGTATGGTCATCAATCAAATAATCAATGCGTTCACGGGCAATGAGTTTGCCTCGCTCGTGTTGTTTTTGAATATTTTTGAGTCCTCCGCCTAATTTGATGGTTTCCAAACGTAGCTTTCTTTCCGCCAAAAGATTTTGATGGGCGGTTTGATTTTGATTGTTCATAGTTTTATACAGCTTCGAGCAATGAGCTTTTAGCCTTGATTGTTTTAGTATGATG
>JBBAKZ010000025.1:0-15288 GCA_040403275.1 Arcicella sp.
ATTTAATAATTTTAACATCTCATCATAAGGGATTGATTCCTTCATGTACTCAATATACGGACTCTTCAATTTCTCAACGGATTGTCTGGTCATAAACCGAAAATTGATTTTATTTTCCTCCAAATATTTACCCATTCTATTAAATAATTCATATCGTCTTTTTTCCAAATGAGAAATACAAAACAGCGTATTTTCCGTTTCCACGGGTTCGGGTTCGTAGTAATAAAAATTAGTTAAAAGAGGGAGTTTATATTTTATACAGTCCTGATTATCAAAGGAATATACTTTATCAAATAAATGAATAATCTTTTCCTTCCTTGGAAAGAATGCGATGGTGTCCCAATAATAGGCTATTAATTTGGGGGTTTTAGATTTTAAGAAAATAAGATGATTATTTGTTAAAAGGTCAGGACGGATAATAAAAATAAGGTCATATTTGTCTTGAAGAGTTTTAAGTCTTTCCTCTATAATTTTGTCATGATAAATAACTTTAATATTTCTATTAATGAATATTTTAGATAAAAAATTGTACACTCTTTGGGTCTTATTTTTATACTTATAAGGTGATGTAGTAATCAACATTATTTCTGCTTCAACCGCTGGTGTAAAAGTTTGAAAACCCTCTAAAATTATTTGGTAAATATTGGAAGCATCAGGGGCAATTAATAAGACATTTGGCATACGGAAAATTTTGAATAATTTTTAGTTATGCGAAATTACATGGTTTTTTTAGAATTCTTTGAAATACAGCTGACTATATAAATATTCAATAATTCCACGGTTTAAGTGCCATTTTAAAGCACTAAATCAAAAACCTTTATCATAAGAAGTTCTGAACATTTTACTACAATTGAGAAGGTAGGTTCTAGATGACCATTTTCAATTCTTGAAAGATTGGAAGGTGAAATCCCTAATTCATAAGCTAAATAGACTTGTTTCATTTTTTGGAATTCTCTTTCTGTTTTTAGGAGGGAACCGTTAAATCTTGATTTTTGAGTTACTTTTTTTGCTTTGTTCATTGACGGTAGATATTAAGTTTAAACAGTTTAGCATACAACTATCAGAGAACGTAAAACCTGATTTTACATACTCTTTTATACCCTCATTGGGAAGTTCTCAAAAATTAGTGGGGTACGTGGGGTACGTGGGGTACGTGGGGTACGTGGGGTAACGCACATCCATGCATCAAATTTGAAAATAAAATACCACAAATACAAGCGTTTATCCTCAAAAAATCGCTTGCACCAGATGCAAGCGAAAAATGCTTAAAAATTTGGAGTGTGATGGAATAAATGAATAGGTTTGCAAACACAAAGCCCTGTCAGGCGTGGAAACTTGAAACAGGGCTTTGTAGGTAAATTATCTCACAACAATTAAACCCAATGCAAAAGTAATGAAAAGAATTAAACTATTAGTGTTCATGATGTTAGGAATGTCATGTTTGTTTCAGTCTTGTAAAAATGAATTGGAAGAATTTAAGCCAGAAGATTCAAGTTCTTTAAAGACAAAAGATTATTTTTTTATTAAGACTTCTGGAGGTGACGTTGTTAGTTCCTTTGAGCCAGAACTTTTAATATTAATTAAGAAAGATTTAGAGAAAAAAAAGAGAATTAGCGATGCGAGTTTATTAGTAAAGACGTATGATTTTGAAACTGGTAAAATGCTAAGTCAATTTGTAGAAGAAGCTAATAAATCATCAAAATCATTAAGAACAACTACCACTGATAGGAATATTGCCCTAAATGTATGTGTAAATGGTTTTTGGTCAAATTACATTACAGACGTATCTTGGGGCTTTGCATCTAATGGACATTTAGCCGTCACAGGGGGTACTACTGGTGAAAGTAGAGCAATTCTTGGTTTTTCTATTGATGCAGACATGGATGGTGGCTATGGATTACAGTATTGTGTTCATAGATCAAATGTTGGGTGGGAAGAGTATAAAAACCAGAATCAATATACAAATATTAGTAATAGTAGCCAAAATGTGGAGGCTTTTAGAATTAGAGTTGTCAGAACGAATTATTATTCACCGGATAAAAACTATTCTGTTTTCTATAAATCTCATGTTCAAGATTTAGGGTGGGGTAACTGGGTAGGAAATGATGACTATGCAGGTACAGTTGGTCAAAATCGTCGATGTGAGGCTATGGCTGTTGGTGTATTTACATATTGAATTAATACACTATGTTTTCCAACCAGAAATCCTTTCTCATAAAGGATTTCTGGTTTTTATTTTGCCATTAAATAAAACTGTTCGACATAATTTATTAAGTTTATGGCGGTAAAAAACGTTTCTTGTTTAAATATTAAAAACGTACCTTGATTTTTTAACTTATAATTTTATAACATAAATTAATGATGAAATGTAATATTTGCTTTAATGAAAAAAAAAATACACCGTATATTTTGAAAGAAATGATGTTTGGACTTAGAGATACTTTTGAGTATTTTCAGTGTGGAAATTGTTCGTGTATTCAAATTAAAAATGTTCCAGAAAATATGGATAAATACTATCCTAAAAGCTATTATTCTTTTTCTGGCATAGATAAAAAAATAAAAAAACTCAGCTTTTTTAAGCAATTACAGTACGATTATTTAACAGGAAACAAGAAAAATATTCTCGGTGCTATTGCTTCGTTCAAATATCATTCTGACCTATATGATTGGTGCAATTGGTTAGAACTAAAAGACAAAAACCTTAAAATATTAGATGTTGGATGTGGAAATGGAGATTTATTAAAAAAGTTATATCAACTAGGATTTAAAAATCTTGTAGGAGCGGACCCGTATATAGACTCAGATATAGCATACAACGAAAACCTTTATGTTCACAAAAAAAGTATTTTTGACCTACAAGAAACCTTTGATATAATTATGCTACATCATAGTCTTGAACACATGGAAAATCAATCAGAAGTAATGGATAGATTGCATCAAATTTTGAATGAAAATGGCAAACTGTTCATAAGAATTCCTGTGGTAAGTGAGTCTCTTTTTCAAAAATATAGAGAAGATTTAGTAAACCTTGATGCCCCCAGACATTTTTTTATTCACTCTCTAAAAAGTATTAGTTATGTACTTCACAATAGTCATTTTAACATTCTGAAAACGATTTTTGACTCCAAGGCTTTTGATATAATAGCCAGTGAACAATATAAGCAAGACATACCACTTTTTGATGAGAAAAGAAGTTATGTGGTAAATCGTAAAAATACAACGTTTTCGTCTTCACAAATTCGAGAATTCAAAAAGCAAATGATTGACTTGAATTCAAAAAGCGAGGGTTCATCCGTAGCTTTGGTAATTGAAAAAAAATAGAGTAATTAACATTTACACAAAAATAAAGGGTTGTTGATTTAGAATCAACAACCCTTTATTTTTTAATAAGATTCAATGATACTCCGTCACGGAATATAGATGTTAAAATATTGACAGGAACAAATGCCAAAAAATACCCATTTTTTCGCTTAAAAATACCTCAAAAAACCACAAACGTTAGTAGGTACGAGGGAATTTTCGTATTTTTACATTTAATCAAAAATTAACGAATTATGGAAGATACATTATTAGTTGCTTAAACCGTAAAAGTGTTTTAAATAGGATATGAAAAAATATCCTCTGAAATTAATATACAATTTACCTAGTTGGCAAAAAAAGATTCTATCGAAAACCGAGAATCAAAATAGTGAAATCTCCAAAATCAAAAATACAAAATCAGGATAAAGACTAATCAATAGTCCACAACCCGCAAACAAAAGATATGTCAGAATTACAAGAAGTAGAAGACAACAGTAGAGCAAATTATGATGCCGATAATATTCAGGTCCTTGAAGGCCTAGAGGCAGTCCGCAAACGCCCTTCCATGTATATTGGCGATACGGGTTTTAAAGGACTTCACCACCTCATTTGGGAGGTTGTCGATAACTCAATCGATGAAGCTCTTGCCGGTCATTGCGATACCATCAAGGTTACCATCAATACCAACAATTCCATTACGGTAGAAGATAACGGTCGAGGTATTCCAACGGGAATGCACTCAAAAGAGAAAAAATCAGCGTTGGAGGTTGTAATGACGGTACTTCACGCAGGGGGTAAATTCGATAAAGATACGTATAAAGTATCTGGTGGTTTGCACGGTGTGGGTGTTTCCTGCGTAAATGCCCTTTCTACCGATTTGAAAGTTACCGTTTATCGTGATAAGAAAATATTTGAACAAGAATACAAAATCGGCGTTCCTCAATATCCAGTAAGAGAAATTGGTACGACCGAAAATCACGGAACCACCGTTACGTTCAAACCCGACGAAAGTATTTTTACCGTTACCGAATACAAATACGAAACCGTTGCCGGGCGTTTGAGAGAACTTTCTTTCTTGAATGCAGGGATAAAAGTTTATTTGACTGACCTACGTGAGTTAGACGAAAAAGGAGAACCAAGAACTGATTTATTCTTCTCAGAAGGTGGTTTGAGCGAGTTTGTTTTGTATTTGGATGCCACTCGTGAAAAATTAATTGAAGCCCCAATCTTTATGAAGGGCGACAAAAACGGCGTTCCCGTTGAAGTTGCGATGATGTATAATACTTCATACAGCGAAAACGTGGTTTCGTATGTAAACAATATTAATACCATCGAAGGCGGTACACACGTAGCAGGTTTCCGTGGCGCCTTAACTCGTACCTTGAAAAACTACGCCGACAAATCGGGGGCCTTGGATAAGTTAAAAATTGAAATTGCCGGTGACGATTTCCGGGAAGGATTAACGGCCGTTATTTCCGTAAAAGTAGCTGAACCCCAATTTGAAGGACAAACCAAAACTAAATTAGGAAACGGGGAAGTTTCAGGAGCGGTTTCTGGAGCGATGTCGGATATGTTGGAAGCTTGGTTAGAAGAACATCCAAAGGAAGCCCGCCAGATTGTAGCGAAGGTAATTTTAGCGGCTCAAGCACGACATGCGGCTCGTAAAGCACGTGAGATGGTACAGCGTAAAACCATTTTGGGCGGAAACTCTTTACCGGGAAAATTAGCTGATTGCTCGGACAGTGACCCTAAAATTTGTGAATTGTATTTAGTAGAAGGGGACTCAGCGGGTGGAACGGCCAAACAAGGGCGTAATCGTGCCTATCAAGCGATTTTGCCTTTGAGAGGTAAGATTTTGAACGTTGAAAAAGCCCAAGAATATAAAATATACGAAAGCGAAGAAATCAAGAATATGATTACGGCTTTGGGCGTAAGTTTCGGAAGAGATGGCGATGACCGAGCTTTGAACATGGAAAAATTACGTTATCACAAAATAATCATTATGACGGATGCGGACGTGGACGGTTCTCACATCAGAACCCTAATTCTAACGTTTTTCTTTCGTTATATGAAAGATTTGATTGATAGTGGTTATATCTACATTGCTCAACCACCTTTGTATCAGGTAAAAAGAGGACAACAATCCGAATATTGCTGGACAGAAATACAGCGGGAACAAGCGGTAGTACGTTTGGGCGGTGGCCGTGAAGATTTGGTAGGAATTCAGCGTTATAAAGGTCTTGGAGAAATGAATGCTGAACAATTATGGGAAACCACGATGAATCCAGATTCGAGAACGTTGAAACAAGTTACCTGCGAATCAGCCATTGAAGCCGATCATTTATTCTCGATGTTGATGGGTGACGAAGTACCCCCAAGACGTGATTTTATTGAGAAAAATGCGAAATATGCGAAGATTGATGTGTAATTAGAAGATAGATTTTATAGAATAAAAAAGGCTAAATCCGCTGGGTTTAGCCTTTTTTCAGTCTTACTTTACCGACCCAAATACAAAAAACATCTCCTCTCCTATTTCGAGGCTTCTTTCTGCATATTTTGCATCCATTAAATCAGTGCCATCAAAAGCTTTTGGGTCGTCATATTTGATTGGGAATCGTTGTTCCGCACCAATTACAACCGGGCAATTTTCATCGGCTGAATTACACGTTACCACTGCTCCAAAATGGCTTTTTGGATTAAAATTATCATTATAAAACTTTGAGAAACAAATAATTGGCTGTTCGTCTTGGGCAAATTTTACGGCGTAAACTGGATTGGTATTTTCACTTAACTTAAGAATTTCAAAACCTTGCTTTGCCAATGTTTCGGCTACTTTTGGAAACATCGCCGTTGCTTCCGTGCCACCCGAATAGCAAAACACATTCTTTACCCCAAAATGATACGCCATCGTGGCAGCCCAAATCTGTGATAAATGGCTCCTCCGTGAATTGTGGGTACAGATAAAGTTCAAGCGAATGGTTTCGTTCTTATCTCTTTTTGATTGGATAAACGCAATTAGAGGTTGTAAAATAGTCCTTCTTTCGGCTGAAATATTATTGTAAGAGAATTTTGAAATTGTATCGATCATGAATTGAAATTAGTTTAACTACCTTAAATTATGGCTTTTAAGCCTAAAAAATTAGCAACAACCACCACCAGGCGTGCAAGAGGGAGCATTTTGCAAATCTGCCAAGCTTACTTTCATTTTTGCAGGAGGAATTCCACAGGCATCCATTGCCAAACATGCTGTTTGTTTGTTGATAAGAACAAAGTTTAACCCGTTAAAATCTAAATCATATTTCCCAATGGTTTCAGCTTGATATTCCACTTCAATTTCCAAATCTTCAATGCCCAAAACCTTTTCCGATAACGATATAATATTCAACAATTTTTGAGGTTCCAAACGGTGGTCGGTATCGTTGGCGTTCCATAATTGAAAATTAACCACTTTTTCGTTACGAATAACTCCACCGCAATCAATAAAGTTTTTAGTAATCATTCCTACTTCGGTTACGTGAAAATGGGCGGGAACAAATGAACCATTTTGTACTTCAAAACGTAGGCTTTCAATGTCCTTTAATATCGATTTTACTTGTGATAATTTCATGGGAATTTTTTTTTTTGATAAAGACGCAGGAATATAAAAAAGGATGCAAAACTTAGACGCAAATACAATTCCCGATTCTGTTTTGAATCTCTAGAATATTGCCATATTGGTCAGTTTTTACGGGACAACAACCAATTAATTTTTGTTTCAATTGCTCACGCCCACGTTGTACACGAGACTTTGCTCCTGAAACAGAAATTCCTAAAAGACGAGCCAACTCTATTTGTGTAATTCCTTCAATATCAACTAATTGTAAGGCTTCTTGGTATTTTGGATCAAGGTCTTTTTTGAATTCCTTTAACCAAATACCAACGATTTCATTCAAATCATTTTCCTTAAAATTGCTTTCTTCTTCGACTAGGTGCTGATGGAATTCTTGATGATCTAAATACTTTTTTTGAGCACGAAAATAATTCAAAACCGTATTTCGGGCAATTTGAAATACCCAACCGGCCACCCGTTCTCCATCCCTCAAAAGATGTAAATTTTGGTAAATTTTAATGAAAACTTCCTGCAAAATATCATCCGTAGCGTCTGCATTACGAGTTTTATTTCGGATAAAATCTTTGACAGGGTGGCTAAATTTGAGCCAGATTTCATTGAAAATAATGGTATTTTCGAGTGCTTGATTCATAGTAAATCTATTTTCCAAAAGACGCAAAAGACGACAAAAGGACGCAAAATTAAACTTATACAAGCTATATTCTCAATTTAATCAAAAAAATTCCTAATTTGGTACTATCATTTCTTAACAAATCCACAAACCATGAAATTTGTAAAAGCCTTTCTTACGCTTGCCGTTACTATTTTTTTGTGTTACGCACTCAATCGAAATTGGGGTTCAGCCCCTGCATTTGGTGCATTTTTAAATCCTTTCACCGGCTTTTGGGTCAATGGCGAGAAACCACTTGCGGGATTGGATGCTACGGAAACTTCTCTTCAAATCCCGGGCTTGCAGGATGAGGTTACCATTGAATATGATGAACTTGGCGTTCCACACATTTTTGCTAAAAATAACCATGATTTATATTTGGCTCAGGGTTATGTTACGGCCAAAGACCGTCTTTGGCAAATGGAGTTTCAAACGCATTATGCAGCCGGGCGTTTGACGGAAGTTGTGGGTGCAAAGGCCCTCGAGCAAGACCGTTTTCAACGGAGAATGGGTTCAGTGTATGGTGCTGAAAATTCTTTAGCTGGCATGATGGATGACCCCAACGGCAAAATTGCTTTAGAAGCCTATTCAGATGGCGTAAACGCTTATATTTCCCAATTAAAACCCCGTGAATTTCCCGTAGAATATAAATTACTGGGATACGCACCAGAACCGTGGTCGCCCATTAAAAGTGCTTTATTTCTAAAAAATATGTCTTTCGTTTTAGCTTCGGGAACGGATGATTTGCGAATGACGAATGTACTTAGAAAATACGGAAAACAAACTGCGGAAGACCTTTTCCCTAATTATCCATTCGTGGAAAGTCCCATCATTCCAAGTGGAACACCACAAGATTTCACGCCTTTGTCCATACCAAAATCACCGATTGATTTCGTCGGAACGGGAAGTTCAAAAGCCGCAACCGAGCGTGATAAAGGCATTGGTTCAAATAACTGGGCAGTTAGCGGTGGAAAATCGGCTACGGGTTTACCCATCTTAGCGAACGACCCACATTTAACTTTAAGTTTACCTTCGATTTGGTATCAAGTACAATTATCAAGCCCCGACGTAAATGTATACGGCTCAACCATGCCGGGAACGCCCAATGTGATTATTGGTTTCAATAAAGATATCGCTTGGGGCGTGACAAACGTGGGGGCGGACGTAGTAGATTGGTACGAAGTGAAATTTAAGGATGCTACTAAAAAGGAGTATTTCCACGACGGACAATGGAAGAAAATTACCACCCGTATTGAGAAATATAAAGTTAAAAATGGCGTTGATGTTATTGATACTGTTTTATACACACATCACGGTCCAATTGTTTATTTGGATAATGAAAAACCTCTGAAGCAAAACATTCCCGTTGGCCATGCTTTGCGTTGGATTGCCCACGATAAATCGCAAGAATTAACAACTTTTTATGAGTTGAATCGTGCGAAAAATTACGAGGATTACACGAAGGCTTTAACGCATTATTCGGCGCCAGCACAAAACTTTGTTTTTGCCAGCAATCAAAATGATATTGCCCTTTGGGTAAATGGAAAATTCCCTTTGAAAGCCCATGAACAAGGAAAATACATCTTGGACGGAACCGACAAAGCCGCTGATTGGAATTCATTTATCCCCGCAGCGCATAATCCCCACGTGAAAAATCCTACTCGACAATTTGTGAGTTCGGCCAATCAATCTTCCACCGACCCTAGTTATCCTTATTATATCAATTGGGAATTTGCCCCGTCGGAACGTGGCAGAAGAATTAACGAAAGATTGGAAAAAATGCCAAACGGAAAAGTGACAGTGGATTCCTTGAGAATGTTACAAAATGATAATTTCAATTTGAAAGCCGCTGATCTTTTACCGACCATGTTGTCTTATATTAAAACACCATCGGCTACACAATTGCCGGCTATCAAGAGTTTATCGGCTTGGAAATTCAATAATGACCCCGATGAAATCGCACCAACGATTTTCAAAGTATGGTCAGATTTATTTTACGAAGCCATTTGGAAAGATGAATTCGGATATGACGAAAATATTCCCATGAAATATCCATCCACCGACCGTACGCTGAGATTGATGCAAAAAGACCCAACCTCAAAATGGTTTGATGATGTTTCAACCAAAGATAAAGTAGAAACCGTTGAAGAATTAGCCAGTAAAACGCTCTCCGCCACCATGGATTCGTTAAAAATTTGGCGGAAATCGTCCATTGGTTCAACCTGGGCGTGGTCAGAACATAAATCAACGGATATTCGTCATTTATTAGATTTGGGTGGCACATTAAAAGCATGGAGTAAAAACGACGTTAAAATTGGTGGAGGCGGAAGCGTTGTCAATGCCACAACCGAACGCACTGGTCCTTCGTGGAGAATGATTGTACAATTAGGAAAAGATAATACGGCAAAAGGCTATGGCGTGTTTCCTGGCGGACAATCGGGCAATCCAGGCAGCCCACATTACGATGATATGATTGAAACTTGGCGAAAAGGAGAATTAAACGAACTGTTATTTTTGAAATCGAAAGATGAAAAATCGGATAGAATTAAGAAGACCGTGAAATTGGTAAAATAGAACAAGACTTTATTTGCCATTTTGTTATAAAGAATACTTCCCGAAACAATTCCATTGTGGGTTTAACTTTCGGGAAGTATTTTTCAAATCCACCTTATTGCTGCCATATTTCCCAAGCCTTTTCTGCCTGTCCATGGAGCATTTCCAAACCAAAATGTACGCCTTTTACACCCTGTTCCATACCTTTTTTCAAGAACCTTGTTTCCAATGGATTATAGACAATGTCGTATAATAAATGTTTATTCGTGAGGGATTGATAAGGAATTTCTGGAAAAGCATCTATTTTTGGAAACATTCCCAAAGGCGTGGTATTCACAATTAATAAATGTTCGTTCATTACTTTTTCAGTCAATTCTTCGTAAGTAATTGTATCATCTTCTTTTCTACGAGAAACGTATTGGATTGCTAAACCTAAATCTTCTAGTGCTTGGATAATGGCTTTTGCGGCGCCCCCTTTTCCCAAAACTAAGGCTTTCTGAGGTTTGATTTCTTGAAAAGAATCCCACTTTTCCAAAGTCCAACGAAAGCCCCAATAATCAGTATTAAAACCTTTGGTTGAACCATCTTCCATGATTTTGATGGTATTAACTGCCCCAATTTTTAGTGCCGCTTCATCCACCGAATCCAAGAAAGGAATGATATTTTGTTTATGAGGAATGGTAACATTAAGTCCTTTTAAATCAGGACTTTGCGATTTCAACAAAGCCGTAAAATCGTTGATATTTTCTAATTCAAATTTCTCGTATACGTGCGTATCTGAGAGACCCATTTTAGAAAATTTTTCTGTAAAATAACCTTTTGAAAAGGAATGACCTAGGGGATAACCAATTAAACCGTAAATGTTCATTTGTTTTCGAAATTCGTTTTTCGTTGTTTGATATTAGTTGTTTGATTTTCATCTTTCCAGCAACAAATGTCTGACATCGTTTTCCAATTTTTGGATTATCAACTATTGAATTACGAAAATCAAACATCGAAAAATGAGCATCGAATCTAAATTCCTTCCTTTTCCATGTAGGATTGTAAAATAATAACCGCTGAAATTTTATCAATATTCCCTTTTACACGGCGGTCTTTTTTGGAATAACCACTCGCAATCATGGCTTGAAGGGCGATTTTGGAGGTAAAACGTTCATCGTGCAAATGTATGGGAATGTCAGGAAATGTCGTTTGTAATTTCTTCACAAAACCCTTCACATGGGAAGTATTATTGGTATCTTCCCCGTCTAGATTTACGGGCATTCCTACCACAAAAGATTCCACTTCTTCAGTTTCTATATAGGCTTTCAAAAACTCAATAACATCTTTGCTGTGAACTGTTTCTAAAGCAGAAGCAATGATTTTTAAAGGATCGGTAACGGCCAAACCTACTCGTTTTGTTCCGTAATCTATGGCTAATATTCTGGACATTTGGGATTATGGGATTTAGGGATTATCGGGATTAGATTTAGATTTCATCAAGTTAACAATTTTTATTCTGGAAAAAACTTATTCCTAAATCCCATAATCCCTAAACCCAATAAGCCCTAAAACGTTACTGAAAAACAAAGTTACATCAAAAACATTGGCTAGGATTTAGTTTTTCGTAACTTTAATTATCATTCTAAGACATACGATTCTTTCAATATGAAAAAACCACAAACGCCAATTAATAATAATTCAACTATCGTGAAAATACCAATCTGGATTGCCATTGCCGTAGCTACTGGTGTTTTGTTGGGAGCAAGTTTCTTTGGTGGACATACCAAAATGAACGCTGTTGCTAAGGGTTTCAACAAATACCGTGAAATTCTTTCTTTGATTGAAACCAGCTACGTCGATTCGGTAGATACTGATTCGTTGGTAGAATATTCTATCAAAAAAACCTTAGAAAAACTTGACCCTCATACTACCTATTTCTCGACCGACGAAGCCGCCGCTGCCCGTTCTCAATTAGAATCTGGTTTTGATGGCATTGGCATTGAATTCAATATTTTCAGCGATACGGTTTATGTCATGAATGCGATGGTAGGTGGTCCTTCCGAAAAAATAGGCATTAAAAGTGGCGACCGTTTATTGAAAGCCGATGGTGTCTCTTTGTTTGGACCAAAAGTAAGTAATAGCCTGATTTTTAGTAAATTACGTGGCGTAAGAGGAACCGAAGTAAAATTAGAAATCCTTCGAAATGGAGAAAAAGGTATTAAAAAGTTTACGGTGGTTCGTGATAGAATTCCTTCCTATTCCGTTACGGCAGGCTATATGGTTGATGCACAAACGGGATATATCAAAGTGGATAGATTTACGGAATCAACTTTTGATGAATTCAAAACTGTTTTGACTAATCTTAAATCACAAGGCTGTAAACGGCTACTGCTTGACCTTCGGGGAAATCCTGGCGGTTATAAAGACCGTGCGGAGAAGATGGTAGATGAGCTTTTGGCGGGTGAACGTATGATTGTTTATACCGACGGGAAAGGAACAAAATACGATACGCAGACTTACACCAAAAAAGAGGGTATTTTTGAAAAAGGTGCTGTTATGGTTCTCATGGACGAAAATAGTGCATCGGCGGCTGAGATTGTAGCGGGTGCCTTGCAAGACAACGACCGTGCTTTAATTGTGGGCAGACGTTCCTACGGAAAAGGATTGGTGCAAATGCCTGTGAATCTGCAGGATGGTTCAGAATTACGTTTGACTATTTCAAGATATTACACCCCAAGTGGACGCAGTATTCAGAAACCATATTTGATGGGACAAGAAGAAGAATATGAAAAAGACTACGAAAAACGCACAAAAAGCGGTGAATTTTTTAGTGCAGATAGTATCAAATTTAACGAAAAATTAAAATACAAAACGCTTGGCGGCCGCACAGTTTACGGAGGTGGAGGAATTACACCCGATGTTTTTGTGGCCCGTGATACGACCTATTTCACCAAATACATAAGTGATTTATGGGGGAAAAATATCATTCGTGAATTTGCCTTGAATTATGCCAACGATAACATTAAATCAATCGAAAAACTCACTTTCAAGGATTTCAATACGTTTTTTGTCGTAAATGATGCCATGATAATGGATATGCAAAAATTAGCAAAACAGGCAAATGTGAAGATGCGAGCCAGAGAATATGAGCGTTCTATGCCCTTCATCAAAGCACAAATCAAGGCCTATATTGCTCGCAATGTGTGGCAAAGAAAAGTGGCGGATGGCATGAATAATGAGTATTTACAAGTGATGGCACCGTTCGATGATACGTTTCAGGAATCTTTAAAATATTTTGACAAAGCCGAAAAAATGGCTCGTGGAGAATTGGTAGAAACAACTTCTCATTCGATTAAGAAGTAAGCGTTGGTTATTAGGGAATTAGTTAGTAGGAAAAATATCAAAAAGGGCTTTCAGAATCATCTGAAAGCCCTTTTTACGTTTTGAAAACCAGTAATAAATAACTATTAACCAGTCACTATTCCCCAGCAATATACCCTTTATCTTTCAAAATTCGCTCCATCAATTTCTTGTCATTATCATTATTAAAAACCGTGAAAGGCAGATAAATAAATTGATATTGGCCCATATCCAAAACGTAAGCATCTTTATCTTTACGAGCCGATTTAATCATATCCCACTTGATAACGCCCCCTTCCGTATCATTCAATTTCATCAAAATCTGACGACTATCAATTTCGTAACGGTACTTTTGAAATAATTGTTTGTATTGTTCTAATTGCGTAACCCCCGTAAATTGAATGGCCCAAAATATTACGTAAACCAAAGCTCCCAAAACTGTAATCACATAAATCCAATAATTTGGATAAACTTTTGTTACATTCAAAATAGCATTAATTAAAATCAAAGCCAAGGGCACAAACCCCCAATACCATTGATTTTTAACTAATTGAAGCATATTTAGGGTAATGAATTTATTTTTTTCAAGCGCAAATTTCTTTGTTTTAATCGCTAATGGATTACTTGGTATTGCCTGTTGTACTCGTTTTTGTTGTCCGTGTCCTTGTGAAGAGTATCCTTTTGCCATTTTTGGTAAATATTTTTATAAATTGGACTGCAAAGGTAAAGAAATTAATAATTAAAAGGTAATAATTGATAGTTTGTCGAGCGATATTATCAGATAAAAGAGTCAATTATTAGCTTTTGATTTTATACTTTTACGAGTAAATTATTGCATCACGAAACTATTAATTGTTAATTATTAACTATTCATTGACCAAAAAATGGAATTAACCGACAATCAAATCCTCAATCACACGCAGGTTTTACAAAAAATTAGAAGAATTGCTTTTGAAATTTATGAAAATAATTTTGAAGAAACCCAACTCATTATTGCAGGAATAAAAGGGCAAGGACACGCTTTTGCTAAGAAATTAGCCGATGCCTTAAACGAAATTTCAAGCATTGAAGCAACCGCAGTTTTAATTGATGTTGATAAAGATGTAACTTACGATAGCCCCGTAGAATTTGATTGCGATGAGCGTTTTTTGGAACATAAAACCATCGTGGTTGTCGATGATGTCCTAAACACTGGACGAACTTTTGCTTATGGCCTTTCGCCATTTTTGAGTATTCCCGTCAAAAGAATTCAAGTAGCCGTAATGGTTGATAGAAATTATCGTAGATTTCCGATTTTGGCAGATTACGTTGGCTATCAATTATCGACCACGTTGAATGATTATGTATCGGTTATTCTGGATGACGAAGCAGCAATGGGCGTTTATCTACGTTAGTTGTCAATAAGTTTTAGGTTATAGATTTTAGTTGTTTTTCTTTTTACTGATCCCTAAAACCTATTATAAATAACTAATCAAATTCATCAACCAATCCGCCTTAAAGAATAAAATCAGGATGGGTAAAATTAGAATTATCACTAGAAAATATTGTTTAGCAGTTAAGTCAAATACCTGATTTTCAAGCGGTTCTTTGAAAAACAAGTAGAAGGGAATTTTTAAATAAAAGAATAATCCAACGGCGGTATTCAATAATCCAAAGATAAAAAGCCACAATAAAATGGGCTGACTTGTGGCTTGATAAGTTTCCCAAAGTGCCGAAAAGATATTCAATTTCGCAAAAAATCCTGCCGTCGGAGGAATCCCCGCCAAAGAAATCATCACAATCAACGTCATAATTCCGTAGAAAGGATTAAGTCTACCAAGACCACTAAACTTAG
>JBBAKZ010000026.1:0-3193 GCA_040403275.1 Arcicella sp.
TAACACAAATGCCGTAATGCCTTTTGAATTTAACCATTTAGCAACATCAGTTCCTTCATTATCAATTGAAAGTGTGTGAAATGCACCACCAGGGGAAATAATTACCGCAGTTCCATTCGGTTTTTCGGGTAAATAAGCCGTAATTGTTGGACTCGAAACATTATAGACAACTTTGGTATTGAAGATATTTTTTTCAGAAACGGCTTCTTCCCAAGACCAATTTTCAGAACCTTTGGGTTTGCCTTCGTAAAGAGAAATGACCTTTTGGGCGTTTGCGCTAAATAAAAAACCTGCCGTTAAAAGTATGGAAAGAAGAGTTTTCATGAAAAGAGAGGAATAAATAATTTTTTTAACCTTCCTAAGCGTTTTAAACTCTTAGAAAGGTTTTTAATGGCGGTATTTTTTTTAAATTACGATTGATTTGCTAGGAAAGGTTTTAACTTGTCATTGAGGTCTCTCTGGCAGGTTAAAATCTCTCGACCGAATTTTATTTATTCTTATAAGCCTTATCCATAAACTCGTAACGAGCATCATTTGAAGCTTTTACGGTTTTTGATTCTGTATCAATAATCATTACTGGTGGCGTTGCATCACCCGCTTTTGCGACGGTCCATTCGGGTAGTTTATCACCATTGGGATTTCCAGTTTTGATGAAATTGGCAAAATAATTTACCATTGTGTCTGATACTTTAAAGTCGTCAGCCGTCCAGGCGTATTCTTTCACTAAATGAAGATTTCCCATGCAATATTCAATTTCGCAAGCGTGCGGAGCGCCCACCGCAACAGGAGGTTTTGGCGTATTTCCATCTTTTTTAACCGTTCCACCCGCTAAACCTGAAGCCAAAGAATTATCCACTAAATCAGGGCGTAATTTGCTGTACAAATAGCGATATACAGGTTGAGAAGAATTATTACGATGCAAATCAAACCATTTCCAAGTGCTGTATGAAATGAATCTGTCCGCTGCTAAAGCCGTTGCTGAAAGTTCAATTTCCTTTTCTGAACCGTGTGGATATAATTTCAAAACCTCTTCAAAATCGGTCGGGTATTCTTTTTTTACCCTAGTTACATAGTTTTCTTCGTTGTAAGGTTTTCCTTGCATAAATGCCATTCCTGATATTTCAGCCGAATTCCAACCTAATAATAGTGGTACTTGCGCTTGTTCTTTTGCCCCGAAAATTTGAGGAAGTGTTTTTGGCATAAAATAGCCATCAATAACTACTGGAAACCCAAAACGCTTCGATTCGATGTACATTTCATAAACTTCTCTGGTTGATAAAGCTCTTAATTGTTTTAAGGTTGGAGCGCCCGCATTTTTTGCAAATTCCGTTCCTTGTTTTTCTGCTTCTGCTAAGGTTACAGGAGCCATGGTTGGATTAATTCCCGCTCCACTTTCACCGATTGCCCCCGCAATTAAGCCTTTTGCTAGAGGTGAAGCCATTTGATAACTTACCGCAACAGAACCCGCAGATTCTCCCGAAATCGTTACTTTTTTAGGGTCGCCACCAAACTGAGCGATATTTTTCTGAACCCATTTCAACGCCGCAATTTGGTCGAAATATCCATAATTTCCAGAGCCTTTATAAGCGGTTTCAGCACTCAATTCTGGGTGAGCGAAGTTGCCAAAAATATTCAAACGGTAGTTGCATGTAATTACTACGATTCCTTTTTTTGCCATGCTTTCACCGTCATATCTTGGCTCAGAGGCATCTCCGGCTACATTTCCACCCCCGTAGAAATAAACGAGAACGGGTAAATCTTTGGTGTTCCTTTTGGCAGGAGTCCATACATTTAAGTAAAGACAATCCTCACTCAAACCGTTTGAACGAGAATTCATATCACCAAAAACAATGGTTTGCACCGGTCTTGGGCCGAATTTTTTAGTTTCCTTTACACCCGACCAATTAGCCAAAGGTTGTGGTGCTTTCCAGCGTAATTCGCCAAGGGGTGGTTTGGCAAATGGAACGCCAAAATAAGTTTGAATACCGGTTTTGGTATCGTAATTTCCTTCAATCACGCCATTCTCAATGGTAGTTTGTACCGCAAAAGCATTATTTCCCTGTGCCATTCCTGAAAAATTAGCCAAACAAAGCAGTCCGAATAAATAGACTATTTTTTTCATTTTTTTAGATTAAAATTATTATTGTCGCATTTTGAGACAATAATAATTGGTTTTTAAAATTAATCCTATTTATTTGTGAAAAATTTATATTTGTTGTTTAAGGGTTAGGGGTTGGGTTTTAGGATTTAGAGAGATTGCGGTTGATGAAATAAGCCATGGACTACGACTTAACTTACCAGTTATTTGGCTCAACTTCCTGAAAGTTTAAAACTTTCGGGAAGTTACAATTTCAAGCCTTGACGACTTAAATTATATACTAAGTTCCAACCCCCAACCCCTAAAAAAAAGTGGACGAAACTACCTTTTTACGTCATATCGCTTATGACTCGGTCATTTTCGGTTTTTCGGGAGAAAAGCTGAAAATCCTGATCATGAAATACCATAATACGGGCTTGTATGCTTTGCCTGGGGGATTTATGCAAAGAGATGAAAATTTGAATGATGCCGTAAGAAGAGGGCTGAGAGAGCGGACGGGGTTAGAAAATATCTATTTGGAACAATTTTATACTTTTGGTGATGTGGCTCGTTACAAACCCGAAATTATGCAGATGATTTTAGAAGCCAATGGGCATTATTCGGAACCTCATCAATGGATGTTAGACCGATTTATTTCGGTGGCTTATTATGCATTAATTAATTATAATGATGTTGTACCAACGCCCGACGCTTTGTCAGATTCTTGCGATTGGTATGACATGGATGAACTGCCCAATTTGATGCTCGACCATGCCGAAATTGTGGCAAAAGCTGTACAAACGTTACGGGAAAATTTAGAACGAAAATTGGTAGGCACAAATCTTTTGCCCCCATTATTTACTTTAACTGAATTGCGAAAAGTGTATGAAGCAATATTAGGTGAAAAATTACACCGAGGGACTTTTCAACGAAAAATTTTAGGATTAGGGCTTTTGCAGAGACACGAAAAACAGTTTTTGGGAAAGGCACACAAAGCCCCGTTTTTGTATAGTTTGGGCGATTAATAACACCATCTAATAAGTTACTTTAACTTCTCGAAAGTAGAAATAGCTTTCGAGAAGTATGTTCACAATTTTATCTATTAAATTTACTTTT
>JBBAKZ010000026.1:3203-9556 GCA_040403275.1 Arcicella sp.
ACGAATTGCTTTTGAGCGAGTGCCTTGCACCTTCAAAAATGTATCGGCATTGCCACCGTATTTGATATTATCCAGCGTTACATTTTGACTATTTTGAATTTGTCCAATCGTTTTGTCCTTTGTCAAAAGGGTGATGTTTTTGAGATTAATATTTTGAGCTTCCACGCAAAGTAAACCTTTATTACACTCGATAATGGCATTTTCGATATTGATATTTTTGATGGCCATTTCGGGTAAACCTCTAATTAAAATACCCGTTTCAGCGCCTTTACACACAATATTTTTGATGTAAAAATCTTTAAATTGAGGCGTTCCTTCGTTTAAAGGTTCAGCTTTAATTTCGGGTAATTCATTAGATTCGCCTGAAGTAGGAACGGGGTCTTTGGCTGCATAATACATATCAAACAGAATTGCCTCACCCGGAATTTCGGTCATATTAATGTTGTTTACGTAGATATTTTCTACCACGCCACCACGCCCACGAGCGGTTTTGAAACGTAAACCCACATCGGACCCCATAAAAGTACAGTCCGAAATAAACATATTTCTCACCCCGCCCGACATCTCGGAACCGATTACAAAACCACCGTGGGCGTGATAAACGAGGTTGTTTTTGATGATAAAATTCTCCGTCGGAACGCCTCGTTTTCTTCCCTGTTCATCTCTGCCCGATTTTATGGTGATTCCATCATCGCCCGTATCAAAATTACAACCTTCCACGATGCCATTTCTGCAAGATTCAATGTCGATGGCATCACTATTTTGAGCATACCAGTGATTTTTTACGGTTACATTTTTAATCGAAATGTGGTCGCATAAAAGTGGGTGCATTGTCCACGCTGGTGAATTTTGGAGCGTAAATCCTTCTAAAATAATGTTCTTACAACGGGTTAAACTCAACATATTTGGACGAAGAAAATCTTTGTAAGATTCTAATTCTTCCATTGACGGACGTACGCTATATACCCCAACACTGTCTTTTCTCAATCTACCCGCATCTGGCATCAGGTTTCCTTTTTTTGATTTTTCCGAAGGATACCACATATCTTTTTTATCGTTCGTAAAGCCCGTTTTAATCAATTTTGTCCATTGCCCAGCCGTTAATTTATCTCTTTTGACGGCTCGCCAAACGTCTCCGCCACCATCAATTACGCCTTCGCCCGTGATGGCAATATTTTCTAAATCAAAGCCACTAATTGGGGCTTGACAACGGTAAGAATCTTGTCCCTCCCATGTAGTCAGCACGATTGGATAATCCGTGTAATTACGACTAAATTGCAGTAAAGCGCCTTTTTCGACGTGAAGATTTACATGGCTTTTCAATACAATTGGCCCAGTTATCCACAATCCTTTCGGAATTAAAACCGTTCCGCCACCCGCCACATTACACAATTCAATGGCTTGGTTGATAGCTTTCGTATTTACCGTAATTCCGTCAGCAATGGCTCCGTAACGCACAATATTAAACGTATCTTTTCTAAAAGCTGGACGGTAAGTAATGGGTAGTTCGTGGGCATATTTATCGTTAAATTCTGTTTTGATGAGGTAATTTCTCAAGGGATTTCCTTGTTTTACCATTTCGTCCGCCACCATATTTGCCATTAATCTCGCTCCATAAGGCGAAAAATGCGTATTGTCCTCAAGCCCTTTTGGAAATTTTTTGTAAATGCCTCCCCCAAAAATCATAAACATCTTTTTAGAGTCATTTACGCCGTGTTGTTCAATAATTTTTTGACTTTCTTTATGCGCATCAATCAAGTATAAATGAAATTGTTGCGCCACTTCACGCACTACTTTTGGGTACTCGCCGTGTTGGTCAACGAACTTTCCTGACTCATCGAATTTTCTACGCATCACAGGCGTAAGCAAAACTGGCGTTGCCCCTTTTGCTTGCACTTCCTCAATGTAGCGAATCAAATTTTTACGATAATCCGTTTGTGGCGCTGCGTAACGAGCCGTGTCTGATTCCTTTTGGTCATTATGTCCAAATTGAATGAAAACGTAGTCGCCTTTGTGCAATTGATCGCTGACTTTTTTCCAATGTCCCAACGTTCTGAAACTTCTGGTGCTGCGTCCATTCACGGCATGATTTTGTATTTCTACGGCATCAGTAAATAATTGAGGGAATACTTGTCCCCAACCAGTTTCGGGTTCGTCATAAGGACTTTTATTGGCACAAGTGGAATCCCCAATTAAGAAAATTCGTGGTTTATCTTCTGCCGATTTAAAGGCAAAAAATAGCGTTAGCGCAATGATGGATAATATTTTTTTCATTTTGATATTTTTTTAACTTGGTAGGGGCGTATCGCATACGCCCTTTGTGAAGACGATACATGGGCGTATGCGATGCGCCCCTACATTCTCAAAAAACCTTCTTCAAAAACGCATCTACGAACTGAACCGTTGGCGTGAACCATGGTTCGAAAAGACAAAATCCGTGCGGAGAATCGGGGAAATCATGCACTTCAGTATAAATGCCAAACGGTGCTAATTTTGCCCGATAATCTTCTCGTCCTGCGTGCATTCTTTCGACCGAACTATTCAAAAAGAGCGTTGGAGGCGTATTTTTTCCTGCGTAAGTCAACGCTGAACCTTCGTTCCAAAGCGCCGGATTTTCTATTTTCGAATAGCCAAACCAATACGTTGCTGCCGAAATTCTTTTGCTATCATCGCCTTCACCAGAATCTGGATGAATGAACGCTAAAATGCCGTCAATGTCAATCACGGCATTTACTTTACTCGAATACTTGGGGTTTCCTTCCGTTCCTTCCAAATTTGGTACTTGTGCGGTAGCGCCCAATAAAGCCGATAACTGGCCTCCCGCAGAAAAGCCTAAAGTCGCCACTTTATCAGTATCTACATCGTAAGTTTTGGCATTGGCACGCACCCAACGAATGGCTGCTTTCAAGTCGTGTACAGCGGCTGGGAAAAGGGCTTCGGTTGAAAGTCGATATTCTGGTAAAAAGCACACGTAACCCAAATCTGCCAAGTGTTTAGCCAAATTATGATGTTGATTTTTATCGCCCGTTCGCCAACCGCCCCCGTAAATAATAATCACGGCAGGCCGTGTTTTTGTAGCTTTCTCTTTTGGATAAAAAGCATCTAATTTCAAAGCTCTTTCGCCTATTTGGGCATAAACAATATCTTTTTTATCCTCAATCAATGGCGATTTTATTTCCGTAGGCATTTTGATATTTGGATGCGTTTTCAGCGTTCCCAAATAAGCACTTCTCAAGGTGTAAGAAGTATCTTTTACCCCTGTAATTCCCTTGGTTGATTGGGCGAAGGATGGTTGGATAATGAGGAAAATTAGGCCAAAGCAGTATTTTTTGAATGTCATATATTTGTACATTTCATTTTTAATTTTATAACTATCTTAGATGATTTTATCAAAGTGGCTTCCATTTTCCATCAAAAGTCCAATTTATTGAAACCGTTTTTGGGTCAATTTTGAAGTTGTTGGCAAACCATGGATAATCGCCCCCTTTTCTATGGCAATTTTGGTAAAAAACTCGGTGTCCCCATTTCGGTTCTGGAGTGCTTTGGACGTGGTAAATTTCGGCATCTGCCATGTTTTCATCAAACTGACAATTTAGTAAATAAAACTGCGCTGGGCGATGATAACGCCCTAACTTATAACCTTTATCACCCTCGAAAGTACAGTTTTTTAAGACGGTTTTTGATAATTCATCATTGGTGCCATCGTGCCAAATGGCAGCGTTCATATTATGGCAAATAAAATGACAGTTTTCCGCCCAAGACCAACCTCTTGGACAGTAGAAATCTACGCCACCTTCCATTGTACAATTCTTGAAATAATACATGCCACCTTCTACATCCCAAGGACTTACGGTATCGCCACCACCCGCACGAAAGGTACAATTTAGGAATACTAAACGAGTTGCCCCTGGCATTGAACGAAAGGCGAATTGATGGCCGTCTTTTCGCACAATTTTCTTACCCGCTTCTTCGCCTTTTTCACGGGGCAAAGCATAACGGTCTTTGGAAGCAGCACCCGTTACGCCCGATTCATTGACACAAACGATGGTCGTATCACCTTTGGCTGTGAAACCGTAATCGTTCAAAACCGTTAGTTTTTCAAAAGTTAAATCGTGTCCTTTTACATTGATAGTCGCTGCTCCATAGTCGTCTGGATTGGCACAACGCCACACGTCACGGGGCAATGAAATCCGAATAACTACGCCTTTTTCACTTTGTCCTTGCAGTTTTATGTACGATTTTGCTATCATCAATTTCTCAGAATAAATCCCATTTTTGATGTAAATTGTTCGGGTTTTAGTCGAGACAGTATCCAAGCTATTGATGGCGTCTTGAATGGATTTGAAATTGCCCGAACCATCTTTTGCCACCGTAATTTGTTGGGAAAATAGAAGCGAACTATTGGCGATGATTGCTAATAGTATAAAGATTTTTTTCATGCGTAAAATCATTAAAGAAATGAAAGTATTTCCTATGTAAAGGCGTTTATACTAATTTATTACCCTTCATCGCCTGAAATTTATCAATTTTCTTCAACCTTCCGCATGGATGATTCCCTGACGACTAATTGGGTTTTCAACATAATTGTCTCTGGAATAGGATTTTCATTTTCGATTTGTCTCAAGAGTAAATTGACCGCTTCTTTGCCCATTTCTTGAATGGGCTGATTTATACTCGAAACCGAAGGTGTGAAATAGTTGCAAAATGGATCATTATTAAAGCTAACCATGGCAATTTCTTCGGGAACTTTAACGCCCCTTTGTTTGAGGGCATGAAGCGTAGCAAAGCCAATACGGTCGCTAATCGTTAAAATACCATCGGGAGGATTGGGTAAATTCATGAGATTAAAAGCTTGAAGCATAGAATGTTCCTTTGAAAAATCTCCGTGTGAAACGTACTCCGGATAAAAAGGCAAGTTATATTTCTCTAGAGCATCCTTAAAACCTTGTACTCGTTCATTACTAATTAGCAAATTTAGAGGTCCCGCTAAGCACGCTAATCGTTTACACCCCCGCTGAATGAGATGTTCGGTGGCTCCAAATGCGGCTTTTATATTATCCACAATCACTTTGGAAATATTTAGTTCTTCGCTGTGCCTATCAAATAGAACCACGGGTATTTTCTTCCGAATTAATTTTTCTATGTGTTCATAATGGGTCGTATCACGAGCGAGCGAGATAATTAGCCCGTCGACTCTACTATTCACAAGGTTTTCTATCTGGTTGACTTCACGTAAATAAGATTCATGGGTTTGGCATATTATCACACTATATCCCGCTTGCAATGCTGCTTCTTCGATGCTAATTAATACGGACGAGAAAAAGTAAAAATTGAGGCCTGGCACAACTACGCCGATGGTTTTGGTACTATTTTTTACTAAATTTTTCGCTAACTGATTGGGCTGATAGTCCAATTCTTCGGCTACTCTTGCAACAGCATTACGGGTTTCGTGTTTTATGTCGGGTAAGCCACGTAAGGCTCTCGAAACCGTAGAGGTTGAAATTCCAAGGAGAATAGCAATTTCTTTAATGGTTGTCGTGTTAGTCTTCATTTGATTGTTACAGTTATAGAGGCAAACAATGCTGATTTGAATTAAAAATGGCTTTATATAAGATTAAAGTAATTAAATTATCCATAGTTACTGCAATCGTTTGCGGGAAAATTGCGGGAACTTTCTTGCAAAAATATTAAGTAAATATTATCAAGTTGCACTTTATGTATAAAATGCTCGTGTAGAAAGTAAAAATAAAATTTAAGCAATGAAAAAAATATTACTATTATGCCTATGTTTCTTTGGTTATTGGATAGAAACGAATGCACAAACCCGCCAAATAACGGGGCAAATAACGGATGCAAATACTTCCGAAGCATTACCTGGCGTAAGTATTTCTGTAAAAGGAACTACGACGGGCGTAACTACCAACGGCGAAGGGAAATACTCCTTAAAAGTTTCAAATGATGCCACGATTGTTTTGAGTTTTATTGGTTATACCAGTGAAAGCATCAAAATAGGAGACCGTTCAGTATTGAACGTTGCTCTTGTCCCTTCGGTACAGGAACTGGAAGAGGTTGTGTTTATTGGTTATGCCTCCGTGAACCGTCGTGATTTAACGGGTTCGGTATCATCGGTTGGTTCAAAACAACTCAGAGATATTCCTTTGACAAATGCGGCTGAAGCACTTACGGGTAAATTAGCGGGGGTTCAGGTAACCACTTCGGAAGGCGCTCCTGGAGCTGCTATTCAAATTCGTGTGCGTGGAGGTGGCTCGATTACGCAGGATAATTCTCCCATTTACATCGTGGATGGTATTCAAGTTGAAAACGCACTTTCGCTTATATCTCCTCAAGATATT
>JBBAKZ010000026.1:9566-14611 GCA_040403275.1 Arcicella sp.
TCAACCACGGCGATTTATGGTGCAAGAGGAGCTAATGGGGTGGTTGTAATTACCACCAAATCGGGAAGAAATGGAAAAACTACGGTAAGTTACAATGGCTCAATGGGTTTTAGACAAATTTTCAAAACCTTAGATGTAATGAGTCCTTATGATTACGTGCGTTGGCAGTACGAAAGAGGTAGAGGGGATGCGGTGCTTGAAAAAAGTTACAGTGACCAATACGGAACTTGGGATAATATCAACCAATACAAAACGATTACGCCCGTGAGTTGGCAGAATGAAGTTTTTGGTAGAAAAGCGGCCTATCAAAATCATAATATTACCTTGAATGGTGGTGATGCAAAAACCAGTTTCAACCTTAGTTTGACCGCCAATAAAGAAGACGGAATCTTGCTTGAATCGGGTTTTGAGCGTTATTTAGCCAATTTCAAAATTGACCATAAAGCTTCGGAAAAACTTCGGGTAGGATTTAATGTTCGATATTTGAATCAAACCATTAACGGAGCAGGAACTTCAGGAAGTGGTACAAAAGCGACCAACGGTTTGAGACACTCAGTTCAGTATCGTCCATTTTTATCAGGAGCAAGTCCAGCGATTGATGATTTTGACAATGACCTTTATCTTTCTTCTGGTAGTTTAGTAAATCCTGTACTTATTACGCAGGCAGAATATCAAGCGGCCTACACGAAAGCAATCAATTTGAGTACTTATTTTTCATACAATATCCTGAAAAACTTAGTGTTTAGGTCTACTTTCAGTGTGGATAACAACGATGTAAGAAATGATAATTTTTTCTCTAAAATTACGTCTACTGCCCGTAATTATGCTTCATTGCCAGTGGCAACGATATTTAATCAGAATGCGGTGACGTTCAATAATTCTAATACTTTGCAATACACCCAGAAATTTGGAACGAAGCATGATGTAAGTGTATTGGTGGGTCAGGAAATTTACGATTATAGTGCAAAAAGTACGACAATTGAAACTCGTTATTTTCCTGCTGATATTGAAGTTGACCAAGCCTTGGCCAATATGGGACTTGGCTCGCCGCCGAGTGGAGCAGCTCAAGCAAGACCTATCTCAAATGTATTGCCTGCTAACCGTTTGTTTTCTTTGTTTGGAAGGGCAACTTACAGCTACGATGATCGATATTTAGCTACTGTTTCCTTGCGCTCTGACCGTTCTTCTAAATTTAAATACGATAATGGTTCTTTGGTTTTTCCGTCTGGAACATTCGCTTGGAGATTTACCAAGGAAGCTTTCATGAAGGATAGCAAATGGATTTCTGATGGTAAACTTCGCTTTGGCTATGGAATGGCTGGGAATAACCGCATCGGTGATTTATTATTCCAACAATTATACGGTGTAACGGGTGAATATGCCCTCAATCACAGTGTTGTGCCAGGTTATGCACCTCTCGCTTTAGCCAATGAAAACCTCAAATGGGAATCAAGTGTTACGCAAAACTTAGGTTTAGATTTATCATTTTTGAATAATAGAGTGCAGGTTTCTATTGATGCTTACCAAAACTCAGGAAAAGATTTATTGTTAGCCGTGGCTATTCCACCAGTGTCGGGCTATTCTTCGCAAATCAAAAACTTGGGTTCAACCACCAACAAAGGACTTGAATTGCAAGTAAGTGCTAATCTTGCTCAAAGAAAAGACTTTACGTGGAATACCAATTTCAATATTTCAACGAATAAAAATACCGTTACTAGTTTAGGAACAATCACGCAACAAACTCGTAGCTCGGGATGGCAAGGTTCGGACGGAGCGGATGATTATCTAGTAAAAGTTGGCGAGCCAGTGGGATTGATGTATGGTTTTGTAACCGACGGAATGTATAAAGTGGATGATTTTGATTATAACGCAACCACGAAAGTTTATACGCTCAAAGCAGGAATTCCAGTCAATTCAGTTTACGGAATCCCTCAACCTGGGTCGTTGAAATGGAAAGATTTGGACGGTGATGGTTTAGTAACCGCCGATAAAGACCGTACGGTAATCGGCAACGCAAATCCCGCTTTTCAAGGTGGATGGAGTAATCAATTTACGTACAAAAACTTTGATTTGAGTTGTTTCGTGAATTTCGTGGTTGGTAATGATATTTATAATGCTAATAAAATTGAGATGACTGACGGGGCTTTTCCAAATTTGAACATGCTCAATAGTATGAAAAATCGCTTCACAAATATTAATGATGCAGGAGCAGTTGTATCAGACCCAACCGAATTGAAAGCGCTCAACGCAAATGCTGAAATATGGTCGCCAGTACGTGTACAACGCTATTGGTTGCACTCGTGGGCGGTGGAAGATGGGTCATTTTTACGGATCAATAATTTGACTTTGGGGTATTCTTTACCAAATTCTGTGGTGAAAAAAGCGAAAATTTCAAAATTGAGAATTTACGGAACCGTGAACAATTTAGCAACTTTTACGAAATACTCAGGCTACGACCCAGAAGTAAACACTCGTCGTAATGACCCACTTACGCAAGGCGTTGATTTTGCGGGTTATCCAAGAGCTAAAACGTGGGTTTTTGGCGTGAATTTGACGTTTTAAGTAGAATTAATGTTTGGTAATTATTCATGGAATACTCACGGCATGACTTCAAGTGATACCATGAGTTCGATGCCAATTACCACAGACTCAAAATATAGATCATAATGAAAAATATATTCAAAAAAATATCAATACTCACAGTCGCAATATTTATTATTTCGGGCTGTAAAGATTACTTGGAAGTACAGCCGAAGTCGCAAATTAGCGTGGCTGATGCGTTTTCAAATGTTCCCAATGCTACCAATGCGGTCATTGGCGTTTATGACGAACTCATGGGCGATAATGGTTATGGAATCCGTATCAACATGTATTATCCTTACGATTCTGACGAAATTATTGTTTCGGGAAACTTGGATAATGGCCGAAGAGGAATTGGCCGTTACCAATTATTATTAACGAATACCGAAATCAGAAACCCATTTTTGCAATTGTATCGTGGCATTGAAAAGGCGAATTTATGCATTGAGCAAATTCCAACGATGGCACTTTATAGCAACGGAACGGATGCTGAGAAAAAGGAATTACGTCGTTTGCATGGAGAAGTATTGACTTTAAGAGCGCAATTTTTCTTTGAATTAATTCGTAACTGGGGGGATGTACCCGCTCCCATGATACCTGCGTATAAACAAACGGATTTGTTTATTCCGCAAGCTGACCGTGATGTTACGTACACAAAAATTTTGGATGATTTGAAAATTGCCACTGACCTTGTGGGTTGGCGGTCGGAAATTCCGGTGAGAAATGAACGTATCACGAAAGGAGCAATTAAGGCACTTCGGGCTAAAATTGCCTTGTTCAGAGGAGGTTATTCTTTGCGTAGTTCTGGAAAATTAGAACGTAGCGCTGATTATTTGACGTACTACAAAATTGCCCGTGACGAATCGGCTGATTTATTGGCAAAACGTACAGAACATACCTTAAACCCAATTTTTGAGGATATTTGGAAAAAATATTTGAGTTCATTTACCTACGACCCAGCGGGTGAAATCATCTTTGAAGTGGGAGCGGGTGGTTCAAACTCTACCTCGGATAGTCGTATGGCAAATTACAATGGTCCTTCAGTGAATGCAGCGTCTAGATACGGAACGGGCGGAGGCGGTTTGTTGGCATTACCAAACTATTTTTATGCCTTTGACTCAACCGACACTCGCCGTGACGTTACGGTAACTTTATATTCAATTGCGGCAACTAATATTAAAGCTCCCCGTCGTTTGGCAGAATTAACCGATGGAAAATTTAGAAAAGATTGGAGAAATCCATTGTTGCCGGGAACTGCTTTGAACCCAGGATATAACTGGCCAATGATTCGTTTCTCGGACGTGTTACTCATGTTTGCCGAAGCAGAAAATGAATTGAACGGAGCACCAACCGCCGCCGCAATTTCCGCTTTTGAAGAAGTACGGAAAAGAGCTTTCAAAGGAAATGAAGCAAGGATTGGCAAAACACCAACTGATAAAGCAGGATTTTTTGATGCACTTACCAACGAACGTTATTTAGAATTTGGTAGCGAAGGGATTCGTAAATTTGACTTAATTCGTTGGAATTTATTAGCCCAAAAAATTGATGAAGCTCGGACTAAAATTCAAAATATGCGGGATGCCAAAGGTGCTTTTGCCAATGTGCCAAAGTATCTTTTCTGGAGAAATAACGGAGAGGAAATCCAATTCTTAAACTCATTCTATAAACCAACTGCTTTGACAACTGCTCCAACGGGTTGGACTCGTTTGGATTGGGGACAACACTTGACGACCAATGTAATCGACGGGGTGACTTTAGATAAAGCCATGGCAAGATTATTTGTAACGGGCAAAAGTGAATTATTTCCTTTCGACCAAGCAACGGTTGATTCGTACCAAGGAAAATTGAAGCAAAACCCTGGCTATTAAATCTGAATTTTATTAGAGAAGTAATTTTTTAAAATGACTTCTCTAATAATTCTTCTGATAAATTTCTATAAAATTGAGGCGTGTGGCATACGCCTTTTTACGTTTATATCGGGGTATGAATTGCCTCTATTAACATGGTTAACAAAATATCATTTATCTCATTTTTAATTTTAGTAGCTTTTTCATTGGAAGGACAAGTTTTGACTGATTCTACCGCTGAAAAAATGTTATTATATCAACGCAATAATGGCGGTTTTCCACAGCCTCACGGCGATGCCATTCGGTACGAAACACCTATTTCTGCTGCTTTAAAAGCACAATTATTAGCAGAAAAAAATGAATTAGATGCTACTATTGACGATGAAGCCACCACTCGGGAAATAAAAGGCTTGGCTTCGGCTTACAAAAAAACGCAAAATCCCATTTATTTGAACGCCGTTGAAAAGGGGATTAAATATTTATTAAATGCCCAAAATTCAGCGGGCGGTTGGGGGCAATTTTACCCAGATTCGAGCGGTTATCATAAACATATTACCTACAACGACAACGCTATGATTGACGTAATGTGGGTTTTAAAATATGCTTCTGAACGGTCTA
>JBBAKZ010000026.1:14621-15137 GCA_040403275.1 Arcicella sp.
ATTCAACATGGAAAATTGACTGCTTGGTGTGCTCAACACGACCGGCAAACCTTGAAACCCGCCAAAGCCAGAATGTTTGAATTGCCTTCGCTTTCGGGCCATGAAACAGTAGGAATTATTCTATTTTTGATGAACATCGAAAATCCTTCGCCCGAAATTAAAAAATCCATTAACGCCGCCGTAGCTTGGTTGGAATCCGTAAAAATTGTGGGCATTAAAATCAAAGATATTCCCGATGCAAGTCAGCCAAAAGGCAAAGACCGAATTGTGGTAGAAGACCCCAATTCAACGGTTTGGGCAAGATTTTACGACCTTAAAACGGGAAAACCTTTTTTTACAGGACGTAACAGTGTTCCTAAAAATACCTTAGCAGAAATTGAAAATGAGCGACGGGTGGGTTATGCTTATTATGGCACTTGGCCAAGAAATTTATTAGAAAAAGAGTATCCAAACTGGGTAGAAAAATGGGAAAAGTGATGCGTCACTTTTTCGATTAAAAAAATACTCAATAAAATT
>JBBAKZ010000027.1:0-15097 GCA_040403275.1 Arcicella sp.
TTATGTTCACTTCGACCCAATGAAGATAAATTGACATTCTCGGCCGTTTTTGAAGTTACGCCTAAGGCAAAGGTGATCAAAGAATGGTTTGGACGTACGGTAATTCATTCGGATAAACGTTACAGTTATGAAGAAGCCCAACAAGTAATAGACCAAGCCCCCTCCGCCCCAGATGGCGGAGCTCTCTCGTCCAATTCGGGGGCCGATTCGGTTTCGAAAGTTCCCCCATCGGGGGCGGAGGCGACCGATGCTTCGGGGGCTATTCTTATCCTCAACCAACTTGCCCATAAACTTCGAGAGGAGCGATTTGCGAAAGGAGCTGTCAATTTTGAAACGGTTGAGGTAAAATTCCAATTAGACGAAGACGGAAAGCCTTTGGGCGTTTATCAAAAAGTGCGAGTAGATGCTCACAAATTGATTGAAGAATTTATGTTGCTTGCCAATAAAAAAGTGGCAGAATATGTCTTTAATCTGAAAAAAGCGGAGCCTCGCAATACCATGGTGTATCGTACTCACGATGCGCCAGACCCAGAAAAACTCAAAAATTTCTCCACCTTTGCCAAGCGTTTCGGGTATAATGTCGATACAGAAATTGCCAGAATTAGTGCTTCTTTCAACGAATTAATGCACAATGTTGAAGGCAAACCAGAACAGAATATTTTAGAAAATTTAGCCGTCCGCACGATGTCGAAGGCAAAATATAGTACCGACCCAATTGGTCATTTTGGCTTAGCGTTCCCATTCTATTCGCATTTTACGAGTCCAATTAGACGGTATCCTGATATGATGGCCCATCGAATGTTACAACATTATCTAGATGGCGGTCAGCCTTTGGAAAGAGCTCCTTGGGAATTGCGTTGCAAACACAGTTCGGAAAGAGAAAAAATGGCAGCCGAAGCCGAAAGAGCATCCATCAAATACAAACAAGTGGAATACATGAGTATGATGGACGATGATAAAGTTTGGGATGGCATTATTTCGGGTGTTGCAGAGTTTGGAATTTTCGTTGAAATCACTGAAACGGCATCGGAAGGCATGATTAGAATGATTGACTTGAAAGACGATTTTTATGAATATGACCGTGAGAATTACAGAATTGTAGGACAACGAAATGGTAAAGTTTACACCTTCGGAGATAAATTACAAGTGAAAGTAAAAGAGTGTAATTTGGCCCGTAGGAGCATGGATTTATTATTGGTTGGCGCTAATGGCAAAGTACAAAGAGGCGGTGAAAGAACTTCAAAAAGGGATGATTCGAGACGAAAATCTAAGGATTCGAGCCGTGGAGGTCAGAAAGGTGGAGGGAAAAATCCAAGAAGTGGAGATAGAAAAAAGCGGAGATAATTGAAATTCTTTAAACCAGATATAGATAACTTATTTGGAACTTCCCGAAAGTTTTAAACTTTTGGGAAGTTGAGCCGAGTTGCAAAATGTCAATTCTAATAAGTTATCTCGCAGTCTATAATAAGCATAAAAAATGGCGAATAATTGTGATGATTATTCGCCATTTTTTTGTTTTAACAATTTTAAAAATGTCCTAACTTAATACTAACTCACTGGCGTCCAATAAGTTGTCCGTCGTGATTGCTGAAAAAGATTCCTGTGGTTTATGCGTAATATGAATTGTTTTTACGCCCGCTTTCTTGCCAGCATGAATATCACGATGTGCATCGCCAATCATCCAAGAGATAGTTGGGTCAATGTGATATTTTGCAATTGCTTTTTCAATCATTAACGAATCAGGTTTGCGAGTCAAAGAATTGGTGGTAAACTTTTCGTGGTGTGGACTGAAATAAATATCATCCAATAAATTGCCACACTGTTCTTGAAAATAATTATGGCATTTCCAGACATCCTCACGAGTATAAATTCCTTTGGCAATGCCAGATTGATTCGTAATAACAATTAATAAATAGCCCGCAGCTTTTAATTTTTGGAGCGCTTCAATGGTTCCTTCAGGGATTATCAAATCCTCAAGGCGATAGACGTAATCTACTCTATCAACGTTCAACACACCGTCACGGTCCAAGAAAATACATTTGTTCATAATATTATTTTAATAAGTTTCAAAAAATTAAACGTAGGTAAATCAATTACATAGGTTATAAATATAAATATACAATTATTTTATTGTATAAAATTAATAAAAAAATCATTTTGTACCAAATTTACATAAAAAAAACGCAGACCAATTAATAAAAGTCTGCGTTTTTTGAAAAATTAACAAACGGTAAATTTTTGTTTAAGATTCCATTATTAACCCATTCTCAAATTGCAGCCTTACCAAGTTAGCATATATTCCATTTTCAATTAATACTAATTCATCGTGCGAACCTTGTTCGGAAACTTCGCCTTCTTTCAGCACATAAATGGTATCAACATTTCTAATGGTTGCCAAACGGTGAGCGATGATAATTGTGGTACGATTTTGCATTAAAGTATCCAAAGCATCTTGCACCAATTTTTCCGATTCAGAATCTAAAGCACTCGTAGCTTCGTCCAAAATCAGAATGGCGGGATTTTTCAAAATGGCTCTGGCAATGGCTACTCGCTGGCGTTGCCCGCCCGATAGTTTTACGCCCCGTTCGCCAACGATGGTCTGAAACTTTTCTGGAAATGAATCGATAAAATCAAAAGCATTCGCCTTTTTGGCTGCCTCAAATATTTCATTTTCTGAGGCATCAGGATTTCCGTAGGCAATATTTTCATAAATTGTTCCGCCAAAAAGCATCACTTCTTGTGGAACAACAGCAATATTTTTACGCAACTCTGTAAGATTATATTCGTTGATATTTATGCCATCTACCAAAATTTGTCCACTTGTCAATTTGTAATAACGCATTAATAACTGCACAATGGTTGATTTTCCAGCGCCTGAATAGCCGACCAAACCAATTTTTTCACCCGTTTTCACTTCAAGATTAATGTTCCGTAAAACTTCCATATCTGGACGTGATGGGTAAGAGAAGGCAACGTTCTTATATTCGATTTTTGATTGTCGATTGTCGATGTTCGATTGCTTACTCGCCGTTATCGCAGTATCAGCAGACGACTCAACTTCAATTTCTGATTTCTCATCCAAGATTTCCAAAATTCGTTCCGAAGCTCCTACCGTTTTTTGAATTTGAGCGTACATATCGCCCAATCCACCGACTGAACCACCGATAAAACCGGTATAAATAATAAATGTGAAAAGGTCTTTGAAAGCTAGTTCTCCCTGCAAAACCAAGTTTCCACCGTACCAAACCACTCCTACAACTCCCCCAAATAAGACGAAGATGATAAAAGAAATAAATGCACCTCTGAAGGTTGCGGCTTTCATGGCATAATCTACCACTTTTTGAACCGATGAACTGTATCTTTTTACTTCTAAACGTTCATTGGTAAAGGCTTTTACGACATTAATTGATTGCAAAGTTTCCTCCACGATAATATTGGTAGAAGCCAATTCGTCTTGTACTTTCTTGGAATTTTTGCGAATAAATCTCCCAAAAATAATTGCCGCAACCACCAAGAATGGGAAAGTCAAAAGCATAAATAACGTCAGTTTACTCGATAAATAAGAAATCAAAATTATCCCGCCCACGAGCGTAAAAATCTGACGAAAGAATTCAGCTAAGGTTATTGAAAGGACATCTTGGAGTTGCGTAATATCGGTTGTGATACGGCTCATTAATTCCCCAACCCGATTTTTTTCAAAAAATGGTACTGGTAAAGTTATGATTTTGGTGTAAAGGGTTTTCCGCAAATCTCGCATGGATTGTTCAGAAACTTTGGTGAAAGTATAAACCCTGATAAATGAAAAAGCCGCTTGTAAAATCAATAAAACCGCAAACAATGTGGTTACACTGTTGAGGGTCAGTTGGGTTGAATCAAGGTGCAAAAAATGCTCAATTTTATGGCTCATTCCATTGGTTGGCATATTTGTAATACCTTGACTAATAGATTTTTGTGGAGAAACTATGGCTCCAACCATTTGCCCCATCAGCAAAGGAATGCTCATGGAAGTTATCTGTGAGAGAACCAAAAATATAAAACCTACGAAGAAGGTGCCTTTGTAAGGAAGGGTAAATCTGAAAATTTTGAGCGCTTTTTGAAAGCCTTCTTTACTTACTATTTTCTTGTCTTCTGGAGACACTTCTGCCCCGAAATTTCGTTTTGCCATTGAGTTTTATTGTGGTATTTTATTACTTAGATTGGTATTCCAAACGGATGTTTGGATTGTAATTATAGTTTCAAGAGTAAACAATTTAAACAGGTTATTTATTCTCTTGTGTATAATGCAACATTATGTTTACAAAAATCATCCCTTTTTTGTTCACTCTTCATCGGGCAAGCCCTTATAATTTGATGCCTCAAAAATCTTCTGTGCCTCGGTCATTTTCATCAATTCTTGAATGGTTAATTTTTCATTTTCGTCAAAATATTTGCCCACAATTCGCCATCCCAACCATCTTCCGATTGAACCAGGGCAGTTTTTGCCGATTTCTGGCGTTGTTGGGCGTTCACCTACGTATTTGGCTTTTATGGGATCTTGGGTATTGTAAAGTAACTGATTATCAATAAAATGAGCCCAAATATTTTTCTGAAATTCGTAACTTTCGTTAACTTGTTGATTAGTATATCCAATCAATAAACTATCGGCTTTTTCGGGCATCATGGTGTGAGCGAACACGTAACTCTTTCCGTACCAAACCATGTCCGAAAGCAATGATTTATCTTTGGGACTGGTAGCGTTAAATCTTTGTGAAAGCAATAAGACAGCCTGCGGAACAAGGGCTTCAGGAATGGTTTTACGAAGTTGATAATCGTAAACATCGGGCAAATATTTTCCTTTCTTACCCATAAAATAATCTAATCCGATATAAATTGCAGAATCTGAAACAGCCAATTCTGGCGTTTTTAAAAAGCCTTGTCCAAAAAAACCCGTAAAAATGGTATAGATTTTGGGTTCTTTAAAATTAGGATAATAATATTTGATGTGTTGAAAAGCGGCACGAAACTCATTTTCAAGGGTTTGTCCGCCAAAAAAGGCTGGTTCTTGCGACTGTTTGTAGAAATCTCGAAGTCCTTGATTTTGAACTAAAGGCAAAAGTTGTTCGGCTAATTTGTCGAAATCTCCCGAAGAAACTTGGAAATAGTCGCTAATAAAAGTGGGATATTTATCGAAAAACTTTAATAATTCATCTTTACTTCCACACGCAAACATTTCTTTATCAAGCCGTTGAATATTTACCGTAACTTTTACGTTATTGAAGTCAGGGTCGGAATCGGTTTGGGAGTCTTCTTTGGGAGTGCAGGCAGATACAAACAGCATCAGTGAAAAGAGAAGGCTAAAATTTAGGTATTTCATTTTTTTATCGTTGTTAGTTTATCATTGTTCGATTTTCGGTTAGTCCCAACATCGAATAACGAAAACCGAACATCGAGAAATAAAAATTCTTACAAAATTATGAAGAAAAACGTATTGCTAATCCTTTTTATTCTCTTGGGAATTTATCAAGGGTATTCACAAAAGTATAATTCCAATCCAAATTTTAGTGGTAACTATGGCGGAGGATTTTTTAGTCGTTTTTACAAATTGAAAATGGGCTTTAAATTTTCGCCTGGCTTCCTGATTAATTACGTAGAATCTTCCAAAAACTTCAAAGGCTTTGAATCAAATGGTGCAAATATCCGACTAAGTTTAGGCCCCGTAATTGACCTGTATATTACCGATAAATATGCCTTTAGCACGGGACTTTGGTACACCGTAAAGAGTGTCAATTATTCGATGCACGGCAATTTTTATGACAATGAATTGTTCAAAATGAATCCATTAACAGTGGATGAAGTACGAGGTACGGAAGCAAATTTCAATCTACAATATTTGCAAGTACCTCTTACCATGAAAATTTTCAGTGATCAAATTGTTCAAGATACGCCTTTGTTTTTACAATTTGGCGGAAATTTGGATTTGAAAATTGCTGAAAAAGCATTAGATAAATCTCGAAATGCTCTTTTTCAATATCAACAACGTTTGGCAAGTTCCCAAAGTATATTTGCTTTGGGAGACATCGGGTTATTAGTTGGCATTGGAGGAGAAAAGTCACTGAATAGGGGCGGAGATGCTTTTTTCTTCGGAATTCAGTATCAACGAGGTTTAACGGAAATCAATCGTGACCGAAGTTTTTCGGATTTAGTAACAAAAAACGGAGCGCTTTATTTGGATTTTGGGGTTAAGTTTTAGGGGCAAGATAATTAATCTTTTTTACTAAAGCTTTTCAAAGATTGACCCTTCAAATCAGAACATTTAATAGAGATAGAAGGAAGAGAAACGTTATACTTATTCTGAAAGAATGTTACTAAACAATCCAAGTGTTTAACTGATTTTGCCAAATGAACATCATGTGTTAAAAATGCAGTAGTTGCACCTATTTGACTATCTTTTTCATTAACTAAATAACGTGACCTACGTGATAACATTTGCAAGGTTGCATAAGCTACATATTCATCTTCGGGAAGTTTGGAAATGGATAATGCTCGCTCAGGATTCAGAGCATTTTTTACATCAACGTGTTTATGATATTGTAGCTCAGATTTAGCTAAATGAGCATTTATAAGGTGTAGTGCAGTATAAAAACAGACAGTAACTTGCCAATCTATGCAATCTTTTACGTTGTGGTTTATTGATTCTAAAAAAGCTAAATTTCTTTTAGCTTGATTGATATGTTCGTCAAAAGTGGCCAAGTAATTAGGGTAGAAAATGGTTAGTCAATAAATATTTGATAATGATTTGGAATAGATAAATGGTCTCTTGTTTCAACCAATGTTGTTGTCATGTCAAATCCAAATTCGTGGTATTTTGCATTAATTTTTGACTCAGACATTATTAAACTTCTTTCCATTAATTCGTCGTCGTCTGGTATTTCTGCCCAAACTAACACGTTAGAATCATTGAAATCAAAAGCTAATCTCAATGGAGATTTTTTACTTATAAACCCAACGTAATCAACTAACATTTTACTTATAAAATGTCTCTGTGCATTATTCCTACTCATCAGAGCCATATTGTCGGTATTACCAGAAAAAAATACGTCATACATTTTTCTCATTTCATTAGAAGCCGTATTTGTTTCCAATTGTAACTCATGTGTTCTCAACATAGCTACAAAATTATCAAACCAATCGGTTTCAATGGTTTGTTTTGGAAAGTCTAAGGTTTCTGACATAAAAGGTTAAGTTTAAAATTAGGTATCAAATTTAATGCTAAATGTAATGATAAGAACAATAAATGTCAAAAAAAGTTATACAATTTATAAATGATTTTCCACAAAAAATCATGGGGTAAAACCTGTTTCAACAAATTTTACCCCATGATATATTAAAAATCAATCTACTTAAACTCAATCACCTCGGGCATCAACATCATTACGCCCTCACGAGATTGCAAGGTTTTTAATTGTTTCACATAGGGAGCTAAATTACCAAATTGTGCTTGTAAAATTTTGGCCTCAGCTTCCTCTTCTTTTTTATCAAAAAACTCTTGGAAGAAACCTTTTGGTTGTGGATAAAACTTCGTTTTGAAGTCGCCATCTTTCAAATGTGCTTTTTTCGCAGCAATTTTTACCGCATCTTCCAAACCTCCCAAAACGTCCACTAAACCGTTTTGTTTAGCCTCTAAACCAGACCAAACACGCCCTCCCGCAAGTGATTTTAATTTTTCAACACTCATTTTGCGTCCCTTTGCTGCTTTGGTCGTAAACGATTCATACCCAGCTTCAATGCTTTTTTGAAACCACGCTTTTTCAAATTCGTCCATGTCACGAGTAACCGTTGGGAAGTCTGAATGGGCGTTGGTATTCACACGGTCGGTGCTTATACCTAATTTATTCTTTAAGAAATTCTCGAAGTTGAAAAATTGGGCAAAAATACCAATTGAACCCGTAATCGTGGTTGGTTGTGCCACGATTGTATCCGCTGCCATGGCCATAAAATATCCACCAGAGGCGGCATAATCGCCCATTGATGCAATGACGGGTTTTACTTTTTTGGTTAATTCTATTTCTCTCCACATCACGTCCGAAGCCAATGCCGAACCACCTGGACTATTAATTCTCAAAACGATGGCCTTTACTTTTTTGTCTTCACGTGCTTTTTTGAGTTCAGCCACCCAATCATCCGAACCAATATTTCCTTTATCCGCTTTGGCTCCAAGGATTGCGCCTTCGCCTACAATTACCGCAATTTTATTATCCGAATCATTATATTGAATGGATGATTTGGCCTTCATGAATTTTGTAAAACTTATATAATCAATTTTGTCATCGGCATCTCGCTTCAACGATTTTCTTATTTCTGCTTCAAATTCATCGTAATAGCCAATGTTGGTGACTAATTTCGAAGATAAGGCTCCTTTTGGTTTATAAGCCGTTAATTCATCGGCAACTTTCTTTAAATCAGTTACTTGTACATTTCTTGATTTAGCGATTTGACTAAAAATATGGTCGTTTAATGAACCTAATAATGAAGCATATTGCAATTTATTGGCATCAGACATATTTTCACGCAAATAAGGTTCAACGGCAGATTTATACTCACCCACCCGGAAAACAACGGGTTTGATATCCAATTTATCTAAAGCACCTTTAAAGAAACTCACTTCCGCACTGATACCGTTGAAATCCATGCCACCCGATGGATTTAGATAAATTTTATCCGCCATTGAAGTCACGTAATAGCCTTTCTCAGAGAACATTTCTCCGTAGCTATAAATAAATTTCCCTGATTTTTTGAATTCGATAAGGGCATTACGGATTTCTTCCAAAGTAGAATATCCTGCCTGTGGATAATTGGCTTGGAGATAAATTCCTTTGATGTGTTCATCGGCGGCGGCACGTTTTAACCCGTCACGGAGTTGTACCATGCCAACATTATCAGCACCATCGGCAAAAGGTCCACCTAAATTTTTGAATGGATTATCATCGTCAGAAACATTTTCAACAATCGGGCGATTTAAGTCTAATTTCAAAACGGAATTATCTTTCAAAGAAACTTCATCGCTCGAACCGATGGCAGCGCCAATGCCTGCCAAAATAAAAAAGCCGATAACGAAGAATAAAAATAATCCGATGATGGTTGCAAACACGTATTTCAGAAACTGTAACATATTATTTTGAAGTTTTGGTTTTAAAATAGCTGTAAGCATTGAGCAGTGAGCCATGAAATTTTATAAAACTCATACCTCAATGCTCATGGCTCAAAACTGATACTATAACTCAAAAATAAATTATTCAGTTTTGAAAATTGTTTTTATGTGTTCAGTGGAATGTTGAACTGATAGGAGGTCTTTCGTGAAAAGGACTTTTTAGTGAATTTTACTACTAAAAAAAATTAAGGTTTAAACTTTTCATAAACTTCTTTATCAGTCAACACGTCTCGTCCCCAAAGTTCTACATAAATTACCGAAGGCATCATGCCACTTTCATCCACTTTGACAAATACTTTTTTCAAAATCTGCATTTTCCCATTGATTGGAAATAAGGCAATTGGCTCTCCTTTTAAATTAAGTTTAACTACAAATCTTCTTTTTCGATAAGCAAAAAAATAGCCGTCATAACTGCCGACTTCCGTAGGAGTGGGTCGTGTATGAAGTCCATACGCTAATGAGCGTTGAATGCCCGTAAGTTCTTGTTTTTTACCACCTTGCGTATAAAGAATCCAGTAGGTATGAACAGGATTCGTGGGTTCTAATTTTTTATCAATTCCTAAATTAGCATCATAAATTATGGCGTTAACGTTTGAACTCCGCTGAATATAAAATAATAGATTGGATGAAGTTGCGGGAACGGGATACTGTTCAGTAGATTCGGCAGAAACGGGTTTATTTTTTTGGGCTAAACTATTGAAATTCAGTAAAATAGAAAGCAAAATGGTTAGTATTATAAATTTCATTTTTATTAATTATTGTCTCTGTTTGTTTTTGTGGTTACTAAGTTACGCAAGGTGATTTGGTTATGTTGAAGCAAGTTTTAAATATTTTCAAATAAGCTGTCCTTTTTTAAAAGTAGAAAAGGACAGCTTATCGTTTTTTATTGCAATTTTGGATGTTTTAAATGGAAATCGGTTGCTTCTTGATAGATTTTTGCTACCTGCAATAATTTCCCTTCACCAAATAGTTTTCCCATAAAAGTTATACTCGTTGGACGACCTTCTGGACGGAAACCGTTTGGTAAAACCACGCAAGGGTGTCCCGTCAAATTGGTCATCGTTAAATTTTTACTGGCAAAAGCGGGTGATAGATAAACGTCAATGACACCTAATTTCTTGTGAAAATCTTGAATTAATAATGAACGATGACGATTGGCTTGGATATATTCAACCGCAGGCACAAAGCGAGCCGCCCGAAAGGCAGTAGGCCAAGCATTTTTATTTTGGCGAACCATTAAATCATCTTTTCCCGAACGGGTTAAATCATCAAAAGCAGCGGCTCCCTCAACAGTCAAAAGAAAACTAATATCGTTGGAAGGAAGATTAGGTAATTCCATTGGAATCAATTCTGCGCCTAATTTTTTCATCATCATCAACGTTAAAGAGTCACTTGCTTTATTGGCGTATTTGCCGTCAAAATCAGTTTTCAAATAGCCAATTTTGATGCCTTTCAAGTCTTTTTTCGTCCCGTCAAATTGAAAAGAAGCATCCATCACGGTTAAATCTTTGCCATCTTTTCCATAAATAGCATTAAAAACAATGGCGCAATCTTCCACCGTCCGACAAATTGGACCTAATTTATCCATTGACCAACTCAAAGCCATTGAACCCGTACGTGGCACACGCCCGAAAGTAGGACGCAAACCCGTATTACCACATTCAGAGGAAGGCGAAACAATTGAACCTAGCGTTTCAGAGCCGATGGCAAAAGGCAAAAGCCCCGCTGAAACTGAAGAAGCTGAACCCGCCGATGAACCTGATGAACCTCTTTTTAAATCCCATGGATTTTTAGTTTTTCCACCAAACCAAACATCTCCCATGGCCAATTCTCCTAAGGTTAATTTAGCACAAAGTACTGCCCCAGCTTTTTCTAATCTTTCCACTACAACGGCATCATAATCAAGCACTTGGTCTTTATATGGTACCGAACCCCAAGTAGTTTTATACCCTTTTTTTGCCAATAAATCTTTGGCTCCGTACGGAATTCCGTGGAGTAATCCACGATATTTTCCTTTGGCAATTTCAGCATCCGCTTGGGCAGCTTGTTTCAAGGCTAAATCTTCCGTGAGTGTTACGACACATTGCAATTGAGGGTCATATTTTTTGAGCCTTTCCAAGAAAAATTTTGTTAATGCTACAGAAGAAATTTGCTTAGTACGAATCAATTCTGCCAATTGACGAACGCTATAAAAAGCTAAATCGTTTTTATCAGAAGGCATCGTAACCGATTTCAAATCAGAGGCTTTGAAAGAAGACTGACCTTTTTCAAATTCAAAACCCATAGGTAAAGGATTGAAAAGTAAAGCGGGCGAGACTTCATTTTTGAGTTCAATTTTGCGAATATCTTCAAAATTTTTGCGAGTATCTGTTAATTCAACGAGCATTGAATCAGCTTCAGCAGGGGTGAATTCTAAGCCCATAATTTTTTCGGCTTGTTTGACAATTTCAACGGTAATTGGTTGATTTTCAATGGTTTTTGTGACGAATGCACCCAAAGCCATACTTGCCAAGCAAAGGGTGGGAATCAGTAATTGTTTTTTCATTGGTTTTAGTTTTTGATGATGTTTTTACAATATTACCTCATATAGGAATACATTGTTTAGTATCTTTGAAGAAAAATAATAAATCCAATTCCACAACATTATGTACGAAATTTTTCAATTGATTCACAAAGCACTTTTCTTCGTGGTTATGATACTAGGTTTGGCTGTTTTGATAAGAGCTGCCATGGGGCTTAGTTCAAAATCGGCATTCACAGAAACTGACCGTAAACTTGGTCTTTTCTTTCTGATTTCAAACCATACGCAATTATTAATTGGCTTAGTTTTATATTTATTTTTAAGCCCTTTTGGATTAAAAGCATTCCAAGATTTTGGTTCAGAAGTGATGAAAATTGCGGAATATCGTAAAATTGCCGTAGAACATATTTCCACAAATATTATTGCTATTATTTTGATAACCGTTGGGTATGCCAAAAATAAAAGAGTGATTGATTCTGCCGTAAGACACAAAAATGCCTTGATTTTTTATGGTTTGGGATTGATACTTTTATTGAGCCGTATTCCTTGGGATAAGTTGTTTTAATATTCGGTACACGGTGAACGGTACACGGTACACGGTACACGGTCAATAATACGGCGAACCGTTCACCGTGAACCGTTTACCCTTCACCGTAAAACCTTTTACCAATAAAAAATGAGCGAAGTAAAATCCATACTCAAAGACTATAAACTCCGTCAGACTGACTGTCGGGAAGAAATCTTAGACGTATTCATAAGCAAATCTCACGCACTTGCTCATGCAGACGTGGAATTACCACTAAAAGACCGATTTGACCGAGTAACCATCTACAGAACGTTAAAAACTTTTGTAGATAAGGGTTTGATTCATAAGGTTTTAGATGATGAAGGAGGGGTAAAATACGCTATTTGTAAAGATAGCTGTCATTCAGGCGATCATCAGCATCATCACGAACACGTTCATTTTAAATGTACTACTTGCGGTCTGACCACTTGTTTAGACCACGTAATTATTCCAAATATTATCCTACCTGAAGGCTACCAACGAATGGAAACAAATCTTTTGATGCAAGGGGTTTGTAAGAGTTGTAGTTTTTAATTACTCGTTATTAGTTACTGGTTATCAGTTATTTATCGTTAATTCATTATTATTGGGCTATATTTTCCAATAACTATTAACCAATAACTAATAACCGATAACTACACCCAACCAAATGACACAAATTATTCCAGCCATTGACCTTATTGACGGACATTGCGTTCGTCTGACACAAGGAGATTATTCTCAGAAAAAAACCTACAATGAAGACCCATTGGAAATGGCCAAATCTTTTGAAGATGCCGGCATTACTCGCCTTCATTTGGTGGATTTAGATGGAGCAAAGCAGAAGCGAATCGTTAATCATAAAGTATTAGAATTGCTTGCCACAAAAACTAACCTTCACATTGATTTTGGCGGAGGAGTACAGTCAGACGAAATGATTAAAATTGCTTTCAATTCAGGCGCAAAACAAGTAACGGGCGGAAGTGTAGCCGTGAAAAATCCAGCCCTTTTTGAAAGTTGGCTACAAACTTACGGAGGCGAAAAAATTATTTTGGGGGCGGACGCTCGTGATGAAAAAATTGCCATTTCTGGATGGGAAGAAGCTACGACTAAATCTGTCTATGATTTTGTGGGTGAATATATCCTAAAAGGAGCAAAATATGCCATCTCAACGGATGTGGCCAAGGACGGATTATTGCAAGGACCTAGTTTTGATTTATACCAAAACCTCCAAGACCAATTTCCCGATTTACAAATAATTGCCAGTGGCGGAGTCGCTGTATTTGAAGATATAGAGAAATTAAACGATATGAAAATATTTGGCGTAATCGTTGGAAAAGCGATTTATGAAGGAAGAGTTACGTTGAAACAATTGGCGGAGTTTAACAAGTAATGCTGTACGCTTTATGCTGTAGGCTAAAAATAAAAACATTCGTCTAATTTTTGCCTATTGCCTATTGCCTATTGTCTCTGAAAATGCTTACAAAAAGAATAATCCCATGCCTCGACATTAAAGATGGGCGAACCGTAAAAGGTATAAATTTTGTTAATCTTCGTGATGCGGGTGACCCCGTAGAATTAGGCGCATCTTATGCCGAACAAGGAGCCGATGAATTGGTGTTTTTGGACATTACAGCAACGGTTGATAATCGAAAAACATTAATTGATTTAGTGAGAAATGTGGCTCGAAATGTTAATATTCCCTTCACGGTGGGTGGAGGAATATCATCCATTCAAGATGTTTCGGCCTTGTTAAATGCTGGAGCGGATAAAGTTTCGATTAACTCCTCAGCCGTCAAAAGACCAGATTTGATTGATGAATTGGCACTACAATTTGGGTCACAGTGTATTATCGTGGCGATTGATACTCGTTTCGTGGATGGGCAACACGTTGTTCACACGCACGGAGGAAGAAAACCAACCGATTACCAAACCATCGAATGGGCAAAAGAAGTAGAAAATAGAGGAGCTGGTGAAATTTTACTGACCTCAATGGATACTGACGGTACAAAAGCAGGATTTGCCAATGAACTTACTGCATTGATTTCTGGAAATGCTTTAATTCCGATTATCGCCTCGGGTGGAGCGGGTTCGATGGAACATTTTTTCGAGGTTTTCACTGCAGGAAAAGCCGATGCAGGACTCGCTGCCAGTATTTTTCACTTCAAAGAAATAGACATTATAGATTTGAAAACGTATCTGAAAAATAAAGGCGTTGCAATGAGATTGTAAAAATTGGGTATCTTTACGCACTTGTAATAGCATTTTATAAAAACATGACAATAGATTTTAGTAAACAAACAAACGGTTTAATTCCTGCCATTATTCAAGATGCCCAAACCGATAAAGTGTTGATGCTTGGTTACATGAACCAAGAGGCGCTTGAAAAAACGGAGAAAGAAGGCATCGTAACCTTTTTCAGTCGCTCCAAACAACGCCTTTGGACGAAGGGTGAAACCTCTAACAATTTTCTGCACGTAGTAGAAATCAGGAACGATTGTGATGGAGATACGCTTTTGATAAAAGTAAATCCTGATGGACCAACTTGTCATACAGGGGCGGATACGTGTTGGAATGAAGCCAATGAACCAGGCCAAGCAGGTTGGTTGAACCATCTGAAAGCCGTGATTCGTGATAGAAAAAATAATCCATCAGAAAAATCATACACGGCCAGTCTTTTTGAAAAAGGGACCAATAAAATTGCTCAGAAAGTAGGCGAGGAGGCAGTCGAATTGGTCATTGAAGCCATGGATTCAAACGATGATTTATTTAAAGGTGAAGCTGCCGATTTATTATTTCATTATTTGGTACTTTTAGAACAAAGGGGAATTGATTTTGACGAAAT
>JBBAKZ010000028.1:0-4448 GCA_040403275.1 Arcicella sp.
TAAAACCTTAGAAATTACCAACGTAGAACACGGTTTTGAGAATAATCAAGGCTTTGTCAAAATCGTTACCAATCAGACGATTAGCGTTCAAGATGTAGAGAAAATTTATAAAATTGAAATCAATGGAGCTTCTGAACCCGTTGAAGAACCCGTTTATGAATATGACTCTTTGGGGAATCCGATTGAAAAAGCTCCCGTTACTCCAAAAACAAAACCGCAAATTCCAACCCTTGAAACCAAAGGCGAAATTACCGAAAATGGGTTTATCATTAAAGGTGATTTTAACGAATCGGATAATTATATTTTAACGATAAATAAAGAAGCAAAAGGTATTTTAGGAGCTTCATTATCAGATGATTATACGAAAGATTTATACTTTGGAGCAATGCCCGCTTCGATTGGTTTTGTCAATAAAAAAGCCGTTTATTTATCGTCAAAAGGAAATAAAAATGTTGCCATTAATATTGTTAATACACCAAAAGTAAACGTCAGAATTGCCAAGATTTACGAAAACAACATTTTGCACTTTTTGACGAATAGCCGTTATCAGGATTATGAAAATTTTGATGCAGAGGGAAACGGACAGCCGAGTGTATTTGTGTATGATACTGACGAAGCGGGGCAATATTCGGATGTGATTGTCAATAAAACCGTTGAAACGGCTAATCTTGCCAAAACGAAGGGTGTTCGAGCCTTGAATTTATCGTTACCAGAACAAAATGCCATCAAAGGAATATATTTGGTAAGCGTTAATTCCAACGATGAATATTATAGCCGTGCAACCAAATTAGTGAGTATTTCGGACATTGGTTTAATCATGAAAATGGCTGAAAATGAGGTAGTTGTGTTTGCGAATTCTATCAAAACTGCCGAGCCAATGGGTGGCGTGGAAGTGAGTTTGATTTCGTCAAATAATCAAACGATTCAAACCGCAAAAACCGATGGAAAAGGCATGGCGATTTTCAAGGAATTTAAGGCTTCAAAATTCCGACCTGCCATGATTACCGCCCACACCGAAGACGATTTTAACTACCTTTTCTTGGAGGGTTCGAAAGTGGAAACCTCTCGTTTTGAGGTGGAAGGAAAACGGGATAATGCCTCTGGTTTTGAGGCATTTATCTACGGCGATAGAGATATTTATCGTCCGGGGGAAACCTTGCATTTCAATACCATTATTCGCAAAAATAATTGGGAATCGGTGGGTGAAATCCCCGTAAAAATTCGCTTGCTTTTACCAAATGGCAAGGAATTTCAAACTTTCAAAAAAACGACAAATCCTCAAGGTGCGATTGAAATGTCCGTGCCGACCGACCGTGCGTCTATCACGGGCGTGTACGTGGTGGAGGTGCTGAATGCGAACGATGTTTTATTGGCTTCTCGGAATATTTCCATCGAAGAATTTATGCCCGACCGTATCAAAGTTGAGGTAAAAGCTGGCAAAGAATTTTACCGAAATGGCGAGAAGTTACAAATCACGGCAACGGCTACTAATTTGTTCGGACCGCCCGCCTCCAATCGGAATTATCAGATGGAATTAAATATGAATCGAAAACTTTTTGAACCGAAAGAATATAAAGGTTTCATTTTTGATATTCAGGATAATACCAACTTTGAAATGGTTGCTCGTGAGGGCGTAACGAACGAAAAAGGTATTGCTTCCGAAGGTTTTCAAATCCCGGCAACTTACGCAAATATGGGCGTTTTGGAAGCAAAAACGTATGTAACGGTTTTTGACGAAACGGGTCGCCCAGTGAATCGTTTGAGTAAATTAGACATTTTTACGCAGTCTGTTTTCTACGGAATCGGCATGCCAGATACGTATATTGGAACCAATGTACCCACGCAAATTCCCTTGGTTTCTTTAAATAAAGACGGAAAACCAGTTTCGGCTAACGGTCGAGTGGAAATTGTACGCTTTGATTATCAGACGGTTATCGAGAAAAATGCGGATAATACCTTGAAATATGCTTCTAAAAAACAAACCAAAGTTGTCTATTCTCGTACGATGAATTTTGACGGAGGAAAGGCAATGGTTTCTTACGCACCACCCGTTTCGGGCGAGTACGAAATTCGGGTTCATAGTGAAGGAGCAAATTCTTGGACGGCTCAGGGTTTCTACGCTTACGGCTACGGTTCAACCGAAAATAGTTCGTTTGAAGTCAACAACGAAGGAAAAGTGGAAATGACTTTTGACAAAGAAAAATACAAAGTTGGCGATAATGCGACGGTGCTTTTCAAAACGCCATTTCAAGGAAAATTGATTGTAACGATTGAAAGAAATCACGTTTTGGAAAATTTTGTGATTGAAACGGATAAAAAATCGGCAGAGTTAAGTTTCAAAATTGGGAAAGAACATTTGCCAAATGTCTATGTTTCAGCAACGTTGATTCGCCCGATGGATGGCTCAAATATGCCGCTTACGGTGGCTCACGGATACGCACCCATTATGGTAGAAGACCTTGATAATCAATTGCCTATCGAAATTGTGTCGGTTGAAAAATCTCGTTCAAAAACTAAACAACGAGTAACCATTAAAACTAAAGGAAGTACCGAATTAACGATTGCGGTGGTTGATGAAGGAATCTTGCAACTTAAAAACTTCAAAACACCCGATCCTTACGCTCATTTTTACCAAAAACAGGCTTTAGAAGTTGATAGCTACGATTTGTATCCTTTCTTGTTCCCAGAATTGTCAATTTCGGGAAGTTCATCCGTTGGTGGAGATGGTTATGATATGCAAAAACGAGTGAATCCGCTGAATAATGGACGGGTGAATTTAGTAGCAATTTGGTCAGGAATTGTGAAAACTGGCCTAGGAGGGGAGGCAACTTTTGAGTTTGATATTCCACAGTTTTCGGGCGATTTACGCATCATGGCGGTGGCTTACAAAGACCAAGCCTTTGGTTCGGCAACTAAAAATATGAAAGTTGCTGACCCCTTGGTGATTTCTACGGCTTTGCCAAGATTTGCTTCGCCAAATGATGAAATTCAAGTGCCGGTTAATATTACCAATACCACAAAACAAAATGCCAATGTTTCCGCAACCGTTTCATTATCCGGAGGTTTGTCGGTCGTGGGAAATAAAACACAGACCTTAGTAATTCCTGCCGAGAAGGAGGGAAGAGCCTATTTTGCCGTGAAAGCCGCAGCAAGTATTGGCAATGCAACGGTAAATGTGGTGGTAAATGGGTTGAAAGAAAAATTTACCGAAAAAATAGTATTAACGATTCGCCCAACGACCTCTTTACTGAAAACTTCGGTGGCTGGGATGGTCAAGGGTGGTTCGGTTGGGAATGTTAATTTGGTTAATGATTACCTGCTGAGTTCGTTGAAAACCGAAATGACCGTGAGTAAATCGCCAATGATACAGTTTATGGACAAGTTCCAACATCTCTTGAATTATCCTCATGGTTGCGTAGAACAAACGACTTCGACGGCTTTTCCACAATTGTATTTTTCTGAGTTTGTTAACCAAATTCAATCTGGTAAAAAGCCGTATAGGAAAGCGGGAGAAAGTCAATTAAATCCTCGGACAAATGTAGAAGCCGCCATTCATAAAATCGAAACGATGCAATTGCCAAGCGGTGGATTTTCGTATTGGCAAGGTGGTGACCGTGAATCTTGGTGGGGTTCTGCTTACGCTATGCATTTCTTATTAGAAGCACAAAAGAACGATTATCAGGTAAATAGCTCAACTTTGGGTAAATTAATTGAATATCTGACCGTGGCTTCAAATACGAAAATGACTGATAAAGAGTATTACTTTTTAGCAACGGGAAGTTACGAAACCAAAGTCATTGCGGCTCGTGAAACCATTTATAGTTTGTACGTTTTGGCGATGGCTGGCAAGCCTAATCGATCGGTAATGAATTATTACAAATCTAATATAGACTTACTCACCACCGATTCAAAATATCTCTTGGCGGCGGCGTACAGTTTGATTGGAGAAGTAAAAAGTTATAACGCCATTTTACCGAAAAATTACGGTTCAGAAATTACGGAAAAGCAAACGGGCGGAAGTTTCAGTTCGCCGATTAGAAATCAAGCTTTGGTATTAAATACCTTGATTGATACCGACCCGAATAATTTACAAATTCCGACTTTGGCGAGACAATTATCCCAAAATTTGAAAGTCGAACCGTATTTAACCACCCAAGAACAAGCCTTTGCGTTTTTGGCATTGGGTAAATTGGCGAAGAAAGCGAACGCAAGCACCGTGACGGCTTCAATTTCAAGTAATAATAAAGTAGTGGGTAATTTTACGGCTAACGATTTATTGATTAAAAATATCGGAAATCAGTCGGTAATTCGTACGCAAGGACGTGGCAGTTTGTACTATTTTGCCCAAGCCGAAGGATTGAGTGCGACGGGCAAATACGAACAAATTGACAATGTTTTGAAGGTAAGAAAGCAATTTTATACTCGTTCGGGGCAACCTTTGGGAGGAG
>JBBAKZ010000028.1:4458-14796 GCA_040403275.1 Arcicella sp.
GTTGATTGTGGTAAAAATCACGCTCCAAAGTACCAACGGATTAGCAGTTGATAATGTGGTAGTTACGGATATGTTACCCGCAGGTTTAGAAATCGAAAACCCAAGATTAACGGCCGACCGTGATTTAGTGTGGGTAAAAGACCAAACCACACCCGAACATTTTGACATTCGAGACGACAGAATTAACTACTTCACCAACATTTCCAACAAACCACAAACGTTCTATTATTTAGTAAGAGCCGTTTCAAAAGGCAAATTCCAAATGGGACCCGTATCTGCGGATGCGATGTATCGTGGGGAGTATCGTTCTTATTCAGGTGGTGGCGTTGCAATTGTGGAATAGACAATAATTTTAAAAAGGGCTTTAATTTTGAATTAGAGCCCTTTTTCATTTTGGTATTTTGTGATAGAAGCATTTTTATTAGCACTATTTCTCAAACCACAAACTCCAAATAATTATTCGGATTAATCAATTTCGTTTCGTAAATAGGATAATTATTGGTAAAAGTAATCGGGAATTTTACTTTTTTATGTTCGCTCCATTTGAATTCAAAGGCATCAAACATTCCGGATGATTCTTCGAGATAATCAATTTCCTGTTGTTGGGTGGTTCGCCAAAAAAAGTATTTACTTGTTATTCGTTGTAAAAGAGGGGGCTTTTTCATAATCAAGACAGATTATAATCCAAAAAGATTATAATAGTATTAGATTATAATCTTTTTTAAGCTTGTTTTTTGTAAATAAATTTCTAAAAATAAATATAAACAACTCATATATTGTCATTACAGGTAAGTACAGGTGTATCGTCCCCTAAAGATTGATTAAATTTGTCCCATTATATTTTTTCATAAATTAACCATATTTAGCTTATACAATGGGAGCAATTTTTGGCGTTCTTTTTCATTTTATCGGTGGTTTTGCATCGGGTAGTTTTTATATTCCTTTCAAAAAAGTTCGTGGTTGGTCTTGGGAAAGTTATTGGATAACTGGAGGAGTTTTCTCTTGGTTAATCGTTCCGCCAATTGCCGCTTATTTGACTATTCCAGATTTCGCATCTATCATTTCAAGTACTGAAGGAACAGTTTTATTCTGGACTTATTTGATGGGTTTATTATGGGGAATTGGTGGTTTGACTTACGGTTTGGGCGTTCGATATTTGGGCGTTTCTTTGGGTAGTTCCATTATTTTGGGACTTTGCTCAGTTTTCGGCTCGTTGATTCCGTCGATTTATTACAACTTCAATCCAACGGCTGGCAAAGATACAATTCACGATTTAATGACTACTTCGTGGGGACAAATGGTTTTGTTAGGTTTGGCAATTTGTGTGGCGGGCATCGTAATTTGTGGCAAAGCGGGTGGTATGAAAGACAAAGACCTCAACAGAGAAACTGCCGATAATGCCGAATTTGACATTTCAAAAGGCTTAGTTTTTGCCATCATTTCTGGTGTTTTAAGTGCTTGTTTTAGCTTTGGCATTGAGGCAGGTTCATCCATGGCACACGTGGCTAATGAACAATGGGTTAGTCAGCATGTTGGTCAGGGCGAATTTTTGTATAGAAATAATGTGGTTTACGTGGTGATTCTTTGGGGTGGCCTCACAACCAATTTGATTTGGTGTATGTATCTAAATTTTAAGAATAAATCATTTGGAGATTATTCAAACGAAAAAACACCCTTATTGAAAAACTATCTTTTCTCGGCTATTGCGGGTACAACCTGGTTTTTACAATTTTTCTTCTACGGAATGGGTGAAAGTCGTTTAGGCAATGGACCAAGTTCATGGATTTTACACATGGCGTTTATTATCTTGGTCGCTAACTCGTGGGGCTTAGTTTTAAAAGAATGGAAAGGCGTTTCAAAGAAAACACTAACCACTATAATTGCCGGAATTTTAACCATTATCTTATCGGTTTTAGTGGTTGGATACGGTAACTCGTTGAAATAGTAGATATATTATGGAACAAGAGTTGACTGGATTAGACATGGGTTTCGTAAATTTTATCAATGTCTAATCCAATCAATCCGTTTTCCATGATTACGAAAGAATACTTGAATATTTTTCCTTGCTAAAATACATCGCCAACGCCGTGACAACTACCAAAGCGATACCAATACCGGGAGCTTTGGCAATGTGCAATTCAAATATAAGAATATTGACTACAATGGGTGCGATTAAAATCAAACCTAAAGCCCGTGTTTTGGGAATTAAAACTAATATTCCGAAGAGCAATTCACCTATTTTAATAACCGTCATGTAGCCAGTGCGGCCAAAAAGTTTCATGAAAGTTTCGACATCGCCAGTCATGGGTTGTTCAGGAACAAGCTTGAATAAATAAGCAGCACCACCGAAAATAAATAATGCACCTAATAAATAAGCAGGGATTTGTTTTAGATTTTTCATTTTTGTAAATAATTTGTGGATAAAATGAGTTGATAAGACTATACGTAAAAGTACAATTTCTAAGGTGGAAACCAATAATTCACACAAAAAATATCCATAACATTGCTTTCATCTTATTCTTTCATAACCGTAAAAAACCCTAGATTATTAAATTTCGTGATGGCTTATTTTTTGGCAACCGATTTTAAAAATGTTTTTATTTCGTGCATAAAAATCTCTCCATATTGCTGATATTTTTGCTGTCCAACTCCTGATACATTTAGCATGGCTTCTTGCGTAATCGGCTTTTGTTGCGACATATCCGAAAGCGTTGCATCCGAAAAAATCACAAACGGTGGAATATTTTTATCATCCGCCAAACGCTTCCGAAGTTCACGTAATTTTTCAAAAAGCGCATCTTTAATAACTTCTTTCTTAGTTTTTTCTTTCAATGGAATTGCCTCACGTTCGGCTTGACGTTCTTCAAAAGGTTTGTATCTCGTCAAATTCACTTTCCGACCTTCCTTCAACACAGCCCACGACGCATTGTTGAGTCGATAAGCGTGCCCTTCATCATAAGCAATATCCATCACACCCGAATTGAGCATTTGTTGCAGATATTCGGCCCATTCATCGGCTTTCAATTCTTTCCCAGCGCCGAAGGTTTTTATTTCGTGGTAACGGTTATCAATCAATCGTTTATTATTCGAACCTCTTAAAATATCAATCAACATGGTCATGGCTATTTTTTCGTTGGTACGAGCCACCGCAGAAAGGGCTTTTTGGGCTAATAATGTAGCGTCAAATCGCATAGGAGGGTTTTTGCAAACATCACAATTCCCGCAATCTTTGGTAACTTCTTCATTAAAATAACTCAATAAAATACGTCTTCGACAAATTTCTGCTTCGGCGTATTGTTTCATTCTATCGAGTTTTGCGTTCTGAACTTCCTTCATTTCTGCCGGTAAATCAGAGTTGGCAATCATATCTTTTCTAACCATTACGTCTTGATAGGTATAAAAAAGGAGCGTATCCGCTCTCACACCATCACGCCCTGCCCGACCAATTTCTTGGTAAAAACTTTCTACATTAGAAGGCATCGAATAATGAATAACCCAACGAACATTGGATTTATCAATGCCCATTCCGAAAGCAATCGTTGCCACAATCACTTGCACATCATCACGGATGAAAGCATCTTGAACCTTCGAGCGGTCGGCAGCGGGCATTCCTGCATGATAATATTTCGCTTTGATGCCTACTTTTTGTAAAGCCTCGGCAACGGTTTCCGTATTTTTTCGACTTAAACAATAAATAATTCCTGCTTGTCGGGGATGTTCTTGAATGAAATTCTGAATAATTTTTACTCGATTTCTCCCTGGCAAAACTGACAATGAAAGATTGGGTCTATCAAAAGAAGAAATGAAAGTTTTGGCTTCGGGAATGCCCAGTTGCGATAGAATATCCTTGCGAGTAACTCGGTCGGCGGTGGCGGTTAAAGCAATAACAGGCACATTTGGAAAGGCGTCCTTCAACACGTGTAATTTGGTATATTCTGGTCTAAAATCATGTCCCCAAGTAGATACGCAATGTGATTCATCAATGGCAAATAGACTAATATTCAATGATTTAATCCAGTCTAAATAGCCTTGTGTAAATAATTTTTCGGGAGAAATATACAACAACTTCAATTCACCCGCTCGCACTTGTCGCTCGATGATGGCTTGCTGATTTGCATCCAAGGAAGAATTTAAATAAGCCGAAGGAATTCCGTTGGCTTTGAGGGCTTGCACTTGGTCGTGCATCAAGGCAATTAAAGGCGAAATAACCAAAGTCAGTCCCGGCATTAGAAGGGCAGGAACTTGAAAACACACGGATTTTCCACCACCCGTCGGCATTAAAACCATGGCATCTTGTCCGTACAAAACCCAATCAATAATATCCGCTTGAAGCGGTCTAAATTTATCGTATCCGTAGTATTGTTTTAAGACTTGTTCTTTGGTGAGGAGCATTTTTTGGATGATTGATTGAATGGCAAAGTTACATTTTTCAAATGATTTATACTCAATCAAACGAAATCTATTACTTTTGGAAAAATGTACCCCGAAGCATAGACTTTGGATAATTTCGATTGACAAAAAATAAAACTAATGCAAGAAACCATATCCACCACCCCGCCCGTCCGCCAATTTTTGGGCGAAGAATTTGAACTCACATCTTGGGAAAGCGTTAAGCCTTTTTACGAAAATTTGGTAAGCCGTACCATCGAAAATGCGGATGATTTACGCAAGTTTTTTGCCGACCGTTCTGAATTGGAAAGTTATCTTTCTGAAAATTTCGCTTGGCGTTATATTAAAATGACTTGCGATACGGGCGATAAAGAAATGAAAGCACATTTCGACCAATTCGTTGGCGAAATACAACCACAATTGGCTGAATATGACGATATTCTGAATAAAAAAACCCTCGAAAATCCATTCTTAAGTGAGTTAACTGAGACGGGTTTTGATGCGTCAGGCTTCCGAATTACGATTCGGGGAATGCAGAAATCAACGGAGATTTTTAGAAATGACAATATCCCTTTGTTTACCGAAATCCAAAACCTTTCGAGTGAATATCAGGGAATTAGTGGCGGATTGACGGTTGAGATTGACGGGCAGGTAAAAACACTCCAACAGGCTAGTGTTTTCTTGGAAAATATTGATCGTTCTTTGCGTGAATCCGTTTATCATATTGTTCAGGAACGTCGTTATATTGAGCATGAAAAGATAGACGAAATTTTCAATGAACTGACCAAAATACGTAATCAAATAGCGATTAATGCAAGTTTTGAGAATTTTAGAGATTATACTTTTGCGGCATTAAAACGCTTTGATTATAATGCCAACGACTGTTTCGTTTTCCACGAAGCCGTTGCTGAAACGGTTGTTCCGATGCTGAATGAATTAATGGAAGAACGTAAGAATGCCTTGAAATTGGATAAACTTCGTCCTTGGGATAGAGCAGTAGATACACAAGGTCGCCCAGCTTTGCATCCCTTCAAAGGTGGTGAAGATTTACTGAATAAAACCATTGAATGTTTTACCAAACTTGACCCATTTTTGGGTGAATGTCTCCAAATTATGAAAAGTATGGGACGTTTAGATTTAGAATCGAGGGTTGGAAAAGCGCCCGGAGGTTACAATTATCCTTTGGAAGAAACGGGTTTTCCATTTATTTTCATGAATGCCTCTTCGTTAATGCGTGATGTCATTACGATGCTCCACGAAGGCGGCCACGCAGTGCATTCTATCGTTACGAAAGACTTGGCGTTGAATACTTTCCGTAATTTTCCTTCGGAAGTGGCCGAATTGGCTTCCATGTCGATGGAATTAATTTCGATGGATTATTGGGACGTTTATTTTGACAATGAAGAAGAATTGAAACGGGCAAAAATTCAGCATGTGGAAGACATCATCGGTACGCTTCCGTGGGTAGCAACGGTTGATAAATTTCAACATTGGATTTACGAAAATCCAACGCATTCCGTTGCAGAACGTACTGAAGCATGGATAGCCACGTACGAACAATTTGCGGATAGCGTAACGGATTGGTCGGGTTTAGAAAAATTCAAGGCAACGATGTGGCATAAACAATTACACATTTTTGAGTTGCCATTTTATTATATTGAATATGGAATTGCGCAATTAGGAGCGATTGGCGTTTGGAAAAATTACAAAGAAAATCCACAAAAAGGCTTGGAAGGTTATTTGAATGCTTTAAGATTGGGTTATACCAAATCCATGGGCGAGATTTACGCCACTGCTAATATTCCATTCGATTTCTCAAAAACACACATCGCAACATTGATGGATTTTGTAAGAGCAGAGTTGGCGATTTTGAAGGGGTAGAAATTTATCTAATGTATTGCCAACTTTTCAAAAGTTGGCAATCATTTTTTAAAAACTACTTCAAAGGAATCCCCCGCTGAGTCAAAAATGTGATTGCATTTTGGTCACCTTTTGCCACGGCACTTTGCATGGCTTTTATACCGTTTGGAAAATCTCCGTGTTGTCCGTATTCCAAGCCGATATTGTAATCAAAACTACCATCTTTTGGGTCGGCTAAAATTCCTTTTTTCCAAGCTTTCACGGCATTTTGCCAGTCGCCCATGGATTTGTAAGCAACCCCCAAATTTTTGTAGGCGACAGTTGCTTTGGGGTCGATTTTAATAGCTTTTTCTAATTCCTTAATCTCCCCTGCATGGTCGCCTTTGTGATTCAAAATCGTACTGATATTGATGTGTGGGTCGGCAAATTTTACGTCCAAATTCATAGCTGTTTGATAGCGTTTCATGGCTTCATCTTCCTTGCCTTGTTTGGCCAAACATAAACCCATAATGTTCTGTGCAAATTGGTTTTTATTATCCGATTTATCCAAAGCAATCTGCGATTCATCAATAGCGATGTTATATTTTCCCGTGTAATAATAAGCCGCACCAAGCATCCAGTGGAGGTTTTGCATTTCTTTGGGCTTGATTTTTAGTGCTGCCTCGAAATTATCAACCGTCAAATCGTACTTCTTTTCATTAAAATAAATCTGCCCCAAAGCGGTATGAACATCGGCAGTTTTGAAGGTTGTTTTGTGGGTTTCTTCAAAATAAAATTTGGCTTTTTCGTTGTCTTTTTTACCAAACCAATACCAACCCATATTGCTGGTCACCATGGGGTCGTTCGGATGTTTTTCGTAAATGGGCGTAAATAAAGTCAAGGTATCCTTCCAGTGCGTTGACTGATTAAATGAAAGAAACGTTAAGCCCAATAAAAGTATCGCCCCAATGCCAAGCATTAGCTTATTAGTTGATATTTTTTGGTACAAACGATTGGCAAAAACGGCTAAAATTACCAAGGGTCCAATCGAAGAAACGTAGAAATAACGGTCGGCCATCAAGGCACTACCCACGGGCAAAACTTGCGAAACGGGGAAAATTACGATAAGGAAATAAAGCCCTCCCCACCAAACTAATTTATTTTTTCGACCTGCCCAAAACAAGAAAATTGCCAACGCCAATACGCCCGCAAAAGCAGAATAATAAACGGAAGGAATGGCTCCGTTTGGTTTTTGTGGATAAGGATAAAAGGCAATCAAATTAGTTGGTAAAACCATTTTTATCCAATAATAAAGTACGCCATAATTAATCATGAAAAAGCGTTCTGAGAAAGAATAAGCATCAGAAATTACTTTTGTGGCATTCGCTCCTGCATCACTTTGGGCTTTAATTGAAATAATACCCGTTATTAAAGAAACGACAAAAAATGGTGCTTTTTCAATGCCAATTTTGACGATTTGTTTACGGTTCAATAAGAAATAATCGGTAATCAAAAACACTACGGGCAAGATTACCGCCATCCCTTTTGACAAACACGAAAGAATAAATAAGCCTAAAGCGTACCATAAATTTTTGCTCTTCCAATTTGTATTGTCTTTTCCGTGGGCGGTGTCTTCACCGCCCACGCCACTAATGCCCAAACCGACCACTCCATCGGTATATTTCAAATATTGCCAAAAAGACAAAAGCAAAAACAAGGTATACAGCACATCTTTGCGTTCAGCCGCCCAAACCACCGACTCCACGTGTAGCGGATGAATGGCAAAAAGCACCGAAGTAACTGCTCCAATCAGGAAGTTTTTGCTCAATTTTTCAACCACTTTGAAGACTAAAATACTGTTAATAATGTGAATAAGGGTATTGTTGAAATGATAAACCCAAGCCGTATCTTTTACTAAAGAATATTCGATATAATACGTTACCATCGTAAGCGGATGCCAGTTACCGAGGTAATAATCTGAAATAAGGGTCTTGAAATTTTTGAAAGAAACTTGGCGTAAATCTTCGTTGTTGACGATGTAAAACATATCATCCCAAACGTAACCATTCTGAAAACCGGGCAAAAAAGCTATTAAAACGCATACGGTAATAATTCCCGCAAGAATCCAAAAATTGCGTTCGGTATAAGGAATTGGTTCAATCAAAACTTCGGGTTCTTTAACGATTTTTGTAGCTTGACTAACCGTTTGTGGCTTTGGTAGGATATTCTTAGGAGTCGGAGATACTTTATTCTTTGCCATATTTTAATAAAGGAATTTCGGGTTTCTGGATGATAAGCAAATAGTATGCAAAACTAAAAAGAATTGGGGACTTTCTCCTTTCTCCAAAGTCCAAACAAAAGAATTTATCCAATCCTTTTTATTAATTCTAAATGATTCTCATTATTTTTGTACTTTTACAAGAAAATTGATTTAGGGCTATACTAATGCCTAATTATTCAGCTCAGATAACAAAGAACTAATCATAAAAATGGGATTATTTAGCTTCCTAACTTCGGATATTGCGATTGACCTTGGTACTGCCAATACGTTAATCATCCACAAAGACAGAATCGTAGTTGATGAACCATCAATTATCGCCCTCGACAAAGCTACTAATAAGGTTTTGGCCATTGGAAACAAGGCGATGCAAATGCACGAAAAAACCAATGAAAATATCAAAACCATTCGCCCACTAAAAGACGGCGTAATTGCCGACTTTACTGCTGCCGAATTGATGATTCGTGGAATGATAAAAATGATTGATACGGGAAATCGTTTTTTTACCCCTTCCCATCGCATGGTTATTTGTATTCCATCGGGCATTACAGAGGTTGAAAAACGTGCCGTAAAAGATTCTGCCGAACACGCAGGAGCGAAGGAAGTTTACATGGTTCACGAGCCAATCGCTGCGGCAATCGGTATTGGAATTGATATCGAACAACCAAACGGTTCGATGATTGTGGATATTGGTGGTGGTACTACTGAGATTGCCGTGATTGCCCTTTCAGGCATTGTTTGCGAGGCTTCTGTACGTATTGCGGGGGATGTTTTTACTCGTGATATTGTTGATTATATGCGTCGTGAACACAATCTTTTGATTGGTGAGCGTTCGGCTGAATTGATTAAAATCTCAGTGGGTTCAGCATTGCCAGAATTAGAAAATCCTCCCGCAGATTATGAAATTCGTGGGCGTGATTTAATGACGGGTATTCCGAAAGAAATTAAAGTTACGTATTCAGAAATTGCTTATGCGTTAGATAAATCAATCTCGAAAATTGAAGAGGCAGTCATGAAAGCGTTGGAGGTTTCGCCACCAGAACTTTCGGCTGATATTTATCACAACGGGATTCATTTAACGGGTGGAGGTGCTTTATTACACGGTTTAGACAAGCGTTTAGCCAATAAAACAAAATTGCCAATTCACATTGCCGACGATCCGCTTCGGGCGGTTGTGCGAGGAACGGGCGAAGTTTTGAAACATTTAGATCATTTCAAGCCAATTCTTATATCTTAATTTTGAGTTAAAGAGTTATAGCAGTTAAAGAGTTAAAAGTTGTGGATGTGTCTATTCAACTTTCTAACTCTTTAACTTTTTAACGTATAAAACTTTCTCCAATGTACCAACTCGTCCAATTTATATCCAGACAACGAGCCTTCATTTTGTTCGCATTTTTGGAGGTGTTGAGCCTTTGGTTTTTTTATTCCTACAATAATTATCCCAATGCTATATTCTTCAATACTAGCAATTATTACGCTGCAAAGGCTTTAATTACTTCAAACTCAATAAGAGCATATTCTAATTTGAGGGAGGCAAATACTGAATTAGCCTCTGAAAATAGTCGTCTAAATTCGTTAATTGCTAAGTTGCAAGCCCAGCAATTAGACAAATCAATCGTTAATTATAAAGCTGATTCTATTGTTGCCAACAGATTTAAGTTCGTTGTAGCAAAAGTATCAGGATCAACAATCGCTCAATTCAACAATTATATCACAATTGATAAAGGTTCTGCGGATGGGTTAGCTCCCGGTATGGGGGTAATTTCTTCGACGGGTGTTGTCGGTAAAATCAAGTCGTGTTCTGAACATTATTCAGTGGTAATTTCTATTTT
>JBBAKZ010000029.1:0-4874 GCA_040403275.1 Arcicella sp.
TAAACAAATTATTGAAAGAAATCTTGATGTTAGGAAACAATATAATTTGTTAATTTTTGGGGGTAATCACATTAATCCAACCCGTTCCAAAAACATATTCAATCTCTTCGATAAAGATAAAGAATCTCCATTTTTAAGTAACACACTCCTAATTGCCAATTACTATTTTGATTGTACAACCTACGGGTTTTATGGCTCAAAAGAGCCTTCAAAGGCAAACGGAGGGCTTTATGAAACCAAAGGAGATGAGATGATTATGAATGAATTAAAAAAGAAGGATTGGAAAAGCGAGTTATTCGTTATCAAAAACGACCTAACCTTACCTCTACAATCCTTTGATAAAATTCTATATTTTATTGTTCATCAAGAGTAGTCCTAAACCAACCCACTCTCCATCTTCCACTTTTCCAAACGATTATCCATTACCTTAAACCAAAGTGGAGGAATCATTGCCATCATCATCATGGCTGGGTAACCCTGTGGCATTTGTGGGCTTTCGTCAAAATGTCTTAGCACTTGATAACGACGGCTGGCATTGGCGTGGTGGTCAGAGTGGCGTTGGAGTTGGAAAAGATAAAAATTAGTGACTAAATAATTGGAATTCCACGAATGGAGCGGGTTTACTCGTTCAAAACGTCCATTGGCAATTTCATTTCTAACGATTCCGTAGTGTTCAATATAATTAACAGCTTCCAATAATGAAAACCCTAAAATGCTCTGTAAAAAGAAGAAAATAGGCACATTCCAAGAGAAAGAACCGGTATAAAAATAGAGAGATATGGTAAGAAATCCACAGAAAACAAAGGGTAAAATGGTGTACAAAATCATATCATTTTGGAATGACCAAGCGAATATATTTTTACGTCTCAAACGCTCTTTTTCAATTTCCCAAGCACTCAAATAACTCCCAATTACACTTCGAAAGTAGAATCTATAAATGCTTTCACCTTTGCGACTGGTGGCTGGGTCTTTTGGCGTGGCAACCCATACGTGATGTCCCTTATTATGTTCAATAAAAAAGTGCATATAACTGACCGTCATCAACAAAACTTTGGCGTAAAATTGCTCGATTTTAGTGCTTTTATGTCCCAATTCATGAGCAACTGTGATGCCGACTCCTCCCGTTACGTTGGCCATGGCGATTAAGAAGGCGAGTTTAAAATACCAATCTCCGATATTTCCGTAGGCAAATACGTAAGCACCCCAAAACAAGGTTGCTACTTGTACATACGTCCATACGTAAGTAGTAAAACGGTAAAAACGTTCTTCTGAAAGTGCTGAGACGGTGTTTTCTTCTGGATTTACAGAATCTTTACCAATCAACCAATCCGCAATGGGAAGTCCGACATAGGTAATAATGATGGAAGAAAAATTCCACCAACCGCCAAGATAATAGCCACCGATGGCAAATAAGGGCATAGTGAAAGCCGAGAAGAAACCTATTTTTCTGAGAATGTTCATTTATTCAAAAATTTTCTGTAAATCAACTTCTATATCCAACATTGAGTCATTTAAAATATCATTATGATGAAAGAATGTGTATTCTTCAGGACTATTAAAAACAATGATTGCTTTAATTATTGGTTGAACTACCCAACATGATTTCACACCGAATTCAAAATACATTAAGGTCTTATTAACCATTTCATCCAAACTTTGAGAGGCGGATTGAATTTCGATGGCAAGTAATGGTGCATCTTCCCTTCTCGAAGGGTCATTTCGGTAATCAAGTGGTTTTGAGGGATATAAAATTAAATCAGGTGTACTTCCTACAGGCTTTGTATCTAATAATACCTCACTGGCAAAACGGAAACGGTTAGGGTTTTTGGTTTTTAATTCAAAACCTAAATTAAATTGGATTGCTCCATGAATAAGTGTTGGCATTGGTTTATTGCGTTCAATTTCGTAGTCTGAAAGTTCTCTTTCTGTTGCTACTTCTTCGATTAATAATTCCATATCATTATCAGATTTTTATCAAATATACTTAAAACCACTAACTCTTTTTTAATTTTTTCTTCGTAAATTCACTCAAAACCAAACGTCCACTAATTTCCGCTCTTGCTGCCAATAAATCATCCCAATGCTCGGTATTTTTCCAAAGAATCTTTTTGAGTTCGGATTAGGCTTCTGGATTATAATTATTCAAACGATTCGCCAAATTTTCTACGGCTTCGTCCAAATCTTGCAAATTTTCATAAACTTCCATAAATAGCCCTTTTTCTTTCGCCCAATCTGCCGAAAAGAAATCGTCAGGGTTCAACGCCATTTGTGAAAATGCAGACAAACCCATTTTACGTTCAACGGCTGGCTCAATAACGGCTGGAATAATCCCAATATTTAATTCGGATAATTTGATGGATGCAAATTTCGAAGCCATACAATAATCCGTTGCCGCAGCCAGTCCAACACCTCCGCCAACGGCCTTTCCTTGCACCCTTCCAATGATAATTTTAGGACATTTTCGGATAACATTGATAATTTTTGCAAATCCACTAAAAAATATTTTACCCGATTTTTCGTCGTCAATTAGTAATAATTGGTCAAAATCGGCCCCCGAACAAAAAGTACGCTCCCCACCACTTTGCAGAATAATTATTTGTAAGTCTGAACGTTCACCCAAAGTTTCTATGGTCGTTGCCAATTCTTCCAATAATTTGATGGTCATCGCATTGGTAGGTGAATTACTAAAAATGACCCAAACTACTCCCTTTTGACCCTCTTCAACAATAACTGACCCCGATGAAATAGCTTGCATAATGAAAATATTTTTAGAAATTACAGCATAAAATTAAGAAATAGCCATGAGCTATCGGCAAAAAGCCTTGAGATTTTTGATTGATTATAGACGAACTTTTTTAAATACCAGAAAAACAATAGCTACGAATATTGAATTTTACCTAAGTCTTTCAAACCTGATTACTCACGGCTCAAAGCTTATAACTTTTCATCAACAAACATATTAAAATGTATAAATCAGATCAATTAACATTAGTTCGCCAATCTGCCAGAGATTTTGCCGAACGTTACATTCGTCCACACGTAATGGAGTGGGACGAAGCGCAAACTTTTCCCATCGAATTAATGCGACAATTGGGCGAACAGGGATTTTTAGGGGTTCTTGTTCCCGAAGAATATAATGGAGCGGGTTTAGGATACCAAGAATATATATCAGTAATTGACGAAATATCGCAGGTTTGTGGGTCGATTGGCTTATCGGTTGCGGCTCATAACTCGCTGTGCACCAATCACATATTACAATTTGGCTCCCAAGAACAGAAAGAATTATATCTCCCCAAACTTGCTGCGGGACAATCAATCGGGGCTTGGGCTTTGACGGAAGCCAACACTGGTTCGGATTCTGCCCGTATGATGTGTACGGCCACAAAAGAAGGCGATGAATACGTTTTAAACGGTTCTAAAAACTGGATTACACACGGAAAATCAGGCGATGTGGTAGTTGTAATGACTCGCACCGGAGAGATTGGAGCGAAAAATAATGCTACGGCTTTTATTGTGGAGCGTTCTAATCCTGGATTAAAATATGGTAAAAAGGAAAATAAATTAGGCATGAGAGCCTCCGAAACTGCCGAGGTTATTTTAGAAGATTGTCGAGTGTCCATTTCGGCTCGATTAGGCAATGAAGGCGATGGTTTCAAACAAGCCATGAAGATTTTGGACGGAGGAAGAATTTCGATTGCCTCTTTGGCTTTGGGAATTGCCAAAGGTGCCTTGTCGGCCGCCGCAAAATATGCACAAGAACGCCATCAATTTGGGCAACCAATTAGTAATTTTCAAGGAATTAGCTTCAAATTGGCTGAAATGGCCACGAAAGTACACGCCGCAGAATTGATGACACGTGAAGCCGCTTCGCTCAAGATGGAAGGAACAAATATGACCAAAGAGGCGGCCATGGCCAAGTTTTATGCTTCCGAAATCTGCGTAGAAGTTTCCACTGAGGCCGTACAAATTTTTGGTGGCTATGGTTATACAAAAGATTTTCCCGTAGAAAAATTCTACCGAGATGCTAAACTATGCACCATTGGCGAAGGAACTTCGGAAATCCAAAAAATTGTGATTGCGAGAGAGGTTTTGAAGGAATATTGATTAGGAGTCCTAAGTATTAAGTCCTAAGTAATAAGGTTTTGAAACAGCTGTTTTCTTTTGCTTAATAATACATAATACTTGATACTTAGGACCATTCTACCCCACCAAAGGTACGATTAATTTAAACTCGCTACCCTCCCCTATTTTACTTTTCAATTCAATTCTCCCTTTATGTCCTTCCACCATTTCTTTGACGTAATACAAACCTAATCCAAAGCCTTTTACATCATGCACATCGCCCGTATGCACTCGGAAAAACTTATTAAAAACCTGCTTTTGATCACGCTCGGCAATACCAATGCCATTGTCTTTTATACTGATAATCAACTCATTATCAATATTTTCAGTCATAATTTCTATGATTGGCGGACAATCAGAATATTTCATTCCGTTATCAATAAGATTGTGAATTACGTTGGTAAAATGCATTCTATCGGCTTTAATCAATGTATTTTTAGCCTTGAGATTTAATATTAATTCACCATTTTTTTCCTTAAAAAGTGGTTCACAACTGATGGATAAATCTTCAATTAACTCATGCACTTCTACTTCTTCAAAATTCAATTTATCAATTTTTTGGGCAATATTGGCGGTTTGCAAAACCGTATCTACATTCTTTTTTAAGCGAGCGGCTTCTTTTCTAATGATGGCGGCGTAACTCAATAATCGTTCGGGCGTGTTGATAATTTCGGGTTTCATCAAAACCTCACTCGAAATTGAAATCGTTGAAATGGGCGTTTTAAATTCGTGCGTCATATTATTGATAAAGT
>JBBAKZ010000029.1:4884-14692 GCA_040403275.1 Arcicella sp.
AAAGTCGTTCTGAATCTCAGAAAGGCGTTTCTGCTTGAAAATTAACATCAATGAATAGACAAAAAACGCCATTACGACCAAAAGAATGGCGGAGGAGACAAACCAGTTATTTAAATCGCCTAAAAGAAAAAGCCTTTTATCGGGAAAATGAACGCCAAAGTAATAATTATGAATATTTAAATCTGGAAAATGATAATTGGCGGTCGAATCTGAACGATCGCAATTTTCCGAAAAACACACAAAAGATGAATGTTGAATGCGGTCTTTCAAGCAATCATAAATGCCATATTCAAAATTGAGTCGGATATCGGAATGGGCAAATTCTTGCTTAATGAATTCCTCCAAAATCTTAGCATTTATCGTATCATTAATTTGCACGGTGTAATAATTGGAAGTGATTCTTTCAACGGGTTTGAGCAGTTTATTGTTTGGATTTTTATTGAAATCTAATAATCGCTGACTCACCATTCGCAATGCGGAGATAACTCGCTGGTCAAAATCACGGTCTTCGAGATTGTAAGCCTGTCTGAACCAGTAATATTGAACAACAACGACGCTCCCCAATAACAAAATGGATAAGGCTACGAATATTCTGAGGGTTTTTGCATTCATTTTTTGGTAGTTTCTCTTTCGTCATCTAACGTAATTTTACAAATTTAATTGATTCGTAAACTTATTCATTTCAAAATTCACTTTTCCCTCATTTTTGGATTATATCTTGAACGGAGCAGTCTATCCAATTCCTACAGCGGATGAATCAGCCTTTGAATTACACAAATCAGAAGAAGAGCAACCTATTTTATTGGTAATTACTGGTGAAACGGCTTATGTAAAAATAACAGAACTTATCCTGTTAAATGAAAACAGTTCTGTTCAAAGAAAATTGGCAAAATCAGCTAAAATTCTAGTATAAAAGTACTTTAAGAAGGAAAGAATCATAATTGAAAATTGAGAATAATATTTTATTACAAAGTACTGACGACATTTTCGTAACGTTGTCAATCGTTTTTTTAACCAACTTTACTGAAAGTCAAAAACAAAAAAAGAGGTCGTTGAAATCCAATCAACGACCTCTTTTGGGTTATCTTAAACTATTCCTCCCCACCCCGAACGCCCGAAAGAATCGTTGAACCAAAGAAAATGGCATTTAAAAATAACTTATTTGTCCCGTACCAAAAGGCTCTAAAATTTGGGTTGTCCGTCATCACAATCACCTTGCCCGAACCGTAACTTGTTGCCACGACCGAAGGCGTATTTTTCAATAATTTCTTACTTTTTTCGGTAATATAACCACTCACTAATGGCTCATTGGTATAAATTAATGGCGCATTATAAGGATCCTTAACTTTTTCTAAGAAGATAGAATTATCTCTAAAAACGCTCAAAGTTTGGTCTTTGTAACCGTAGCCAATTGGATGCGTTGGGTCAATTCTTACTTGGAAAATTGCGCCAGAAATTTGTTGCGCTCCTCGGTATCGTTCCGCCAAAGCGTAAGGTTTTGGGGCTGAAGTATCGGCGGGAATCGTCTTAATTTTCACAGGCGAAAGTCCTTTGGAAACTACCCAATTGACGGCATCAGTCATGGCAATTAATACGCCACCTGCCCGTACCCACGACTTAATTTTCTCTTCTTCCAAGGTATTAAAATCGCCACTCGAAAGAATTAAGGTATTGTATTTTTCTAAATTCATACGGTTGGCTTGCGTGATGTCGGCCATTGTAAGCGGAATATTCACCCGAGTGTCCAACAAATGCCAAATTTCTCCGGCATCATTCGGATTTACATTTAATCCTGTGAGCATCAAAGGTTTGGGTTGTCTGATAGGAGAAAAGAGACTGCTACCTAGATCAATTCCGTTGGGTGTTAAGCCTGTATTTATGGCGTAAAAATCAACGCCATCTCGTTCTGCCAATTTTTGTAAAAGTGTGGTAAGTCCTTCAAAATTAGCTTGTTGATTTGAGCCCATCGTAATTTCAATTGTTCCGTAACTAAATTCCTTGGTACCACCCTCAATTACACCCGTAAAAGGTTCGGTAGCCACTTTCAATTTATAGCCTTTCTTCTGTAATTCAAACGCCGTACGGGGGGCGAAATAACTATTCCATTCAAACACATAAGCGTAATTGCTTTTGCCAATGAGTTTACCTTTTGGAAAATCATTTTTCGTCAATTTTGTACCCAAAGTCAAAGGCGTTTTCACTTCCGAATAAGGAACATTAAAACAATGAGGCATTGACCAAGCAGAAATATCGTAGAAAAGCGAATCCTCGAAAGTCGTGCGTTTTTCGAAAATTCCTTGAATTAAACGATATTGCGGTTGGTTTAAAGGGACAATATACGACGAACCTTTTTTGAAAGATTTTCCTTCTAAATTTTCATCTTTCGCTACTTCAAAAACATCAATTTCGTGCTGACGGAGAATTCTTATCATTTCAGAAACCTTCACTGGGTCATTTCCGCCACCAAAAACGAAGGATTGCGTGGCGGAAGCATTTTTTTCTTGGTAAAAATTTCGCTGATAATCCAACAATTCTTGGCGCATATTTCGGGCGGCTTTGAGCGTTGAAAGTGTCGTCGTAAATTGATTTCTAACGGTAAAAGCAAAACTCATATTTCCGTTTTGCGTTTCCTGCAAATGTCCTCTAGAACTGGCTTGTTCAAACAAAATACCGATTGAACCTTGAGCATCTGGGAAGGTCGAACCTTTCCCGTAATAAAAATCGTCGTAACCTTCTTTTGTAAAATATAAAGAGCCAATTTTATCCAAAGCTTCAGCATGAAATTTCCCGATTTTTTCGGTTAATTCAATGTTCTTTTTGGGCGTAATTGGGTGCGTACGAGCGGGAATTCCAGGCTGAAAAAAGAAGGAAGAATTAGGCCCCATTTCGTGATGGTCGGTCAAAATATTGGGTTTCCATTCATGAAATTTCTGAATTCTACCCTTACTTTCTGGGTGTTGGGTATAGAGCCAATCACGGTTTAAATCAAACCAGTAGTGATTATACCGTCCACCGGGCCACATTTCGTTGAGTTCACGACTGTTGGGGTCGGATACTAAATTTTGACTTTTATTGGCATTCACCCAACTCGAAAAGCGTTCGCCGCCATCGGGATTAATTCTTGGGTCAATCAAAATCACGATTTCATTCAAAAGCGAATCAATTTCTGCGCCTTGTGCCGCCGCCAAATAATAGGCTGCCAACACCGAGGCATTCGTTCCGCTGGCTTCATTTCCGTGCACCGAATAACCCATCCAAACGACAGCAGGCATATTTTTGGTATCCAATTTCGCCGCTTTATCTGGTTCCGTCAAAGCGTGATGGTCGGCTTTAATTTGCGCAATATTGGCTAAATTTTTAGGCGAAGTAACGGTCATTAAAAGCAAAGGACGATTCTCATACGTGCGACCGTACTCAACCATACTTACCCGATTTGAAAGTTCAGCAATCTTCTTGAAATAACCAATCAGCGCATCGTACTGAATGTGCCAATCGCCCACCTGATAGCCCAAATATTGCTGTGGCGTGGGTATTTTGGGATCGTAAGTAACATTTTGCGGTAAATAGTAGTTATCTTTTACTTGCCCAAAACTGAGTTGAGCCATGAATAAAAACAAAAAAGCGGTGAACAGCTTTAGGTACTTCATGTTGGGTAAATTGTATTTCATTGGTTTGGTTTGTTGTTATTTATAGTACAATTATACAAAAAATAGGGGGATTTTCAAATGGAGAAATGTTATTATACACTCTGTAGCTATTTAATCCCCTTCGACGAGTAAGCTAACAAGTATCAGCAAGTCGACGAATAAGTATTACCTTTTTTATATTAGTAAGTAATTGATACTAACAAGGGTAAAGTGCCTGAATGAAAACAGCTAGGGGAAAATATCGACCCTGTTTCTAGTTTCAGCGTCCGCTAAGCCTAATAGCAGTATTCGTTTCCCACAAAATACGACAAGACCAACCATGAGGATGAGAAATACACCACTATTCATCGATTTTTAAATGTGCATTCAACTAGCCTATTTAGAAATAAAAAGTTGGACATTGTTTCAATAAAAAAATATTACTTTTAATGGTACATATAAAACTTGTTTTCTTAAATTCGTTCTTAGCATCTTCCTTGTGAAGCACGCTAGGATGGAATGAATGCTTTTTGTGAGATAAGGACTTTTAAAGGTGCAAACAGAATTCAAGGTAATCGCTAATTTTAAAAAATAAATACTATTATCTGATGTTTTTTTATATTCCCTATTTATCATTTATGACCAGTGGCATTGGTTGTTTGTTTATTTTCTTCTTATTTTTTCGATTCAGAAATATTGCAAAAGTATACTGGTTGATGGGCTTAATTTTTTGTATCGTATGGATGGAGTTTTATATGTATGCCCTCACTTCCAAGCATATTTATCAGTTATTATTTTTGTGCAGAACTGCCAATCTTTTTCGTGTTTTTATCCCTATATTCCTTTATTTTTATGTTTGGAGTATGGTGAATCCAGATAAAAAAATTGCCAAGATTCAATGGCTTCATTTTGTCTTTCCTTTCGTAATTACCCTAGCAGTTGCACCCGATTTTTTTCTTCCGAACTCACAAAAAACAGCCTTATTAGATATTTATTATAAACAAAATAATATTTTATTACTTCGTCCAGCAGGCTTAATTCCTCCGGGTATCGTCCAACCCTTGTTAATTAATTTTGGGTTACTTTATGGGTTTTATGTCGCTTGGTTCATTCAAAATACCAAAAAGACACGAGGAATCATGTTTTACTCAGCAAACAAACAAATTTTTGTCTGGTTGAATCTCTTAGCCTTGACCATTATATTATTTTTTGCTTTTCAATTATTACAATTTTTTTCCCTTTCATTCAATCATTTATACGATCCACTTTCTCAATTAGGTAAATGTTTAATGGTTGTAATTTTATGTACTTACTTGATTATTATTCCAAGTGTTCATGAGAATATGGATGGCTGCATTATTACACAGCCTTTACAAAAATGGAGTAAATTTCCCCCAATCGAGGATATTATCCCTAAATTGGTAGCAGAATTTTCTAAGGATTGTTTGGCATTAAAAATTGAAGAAATATGTAAAAATGAAAAATGTTATTTAGATAAATCTTGTGACCTTACATCCATGGCAAATCTTTTGGAAGTAAGTCCAGGAAAACTTTCTAATAACGTTAAACTATTTTATGGAATTTCTTTTGTCGAGTTTATTAACCGCTTACGTATTCATTATTTTTTGTCCTCCGCCAACGATTTTGATACTTTTACGTTCGAAACTTGTATTTATAATAGTGGTTTTAAAAGTCGGTCAACTTTTTATACTTCATTCAAAAAATATGTAGGCATCAATCCTTCGGCTTATTTAAAAGTCATTTCCAAATAAAAAGAGGAGCTTTGCTCCTCTTTTTTCGAAAACGTAACAAATTAAAATCACTGATTGGGTATTCTGCTCAAATGATCCATACGAATCGTGGTTCTTAATTGATTTAATTGTTTTGCAAGCGCCATATAATCTTTATTCTTTCTTCGTTCAGCATTTCGCTCATCTGCATGTTTGTAATAATCTAATTTTGATTTATCTGGCACTAAAACTAAATATGTATTTATTGGATAGCCGTACATCGCTTTATAAATAATGTAATTATGTTTTAGTCCCATCGCTTTATCCATTTCAATGCGCTTTGCATCTAAACTTTCAAACTCCTCTATTTTATTAAATGGTACGGTGAAAAGATCTAGTTTCCTAAAATCGTAATCCTCAACTTTGTAATCGTCTTGCATAACGGTCAGTTTGTCCATGCGTACCCAAGAAGACCGCAGAACTGGCTGGGTTGAATTATCACTGTTTTCTTTTGCCTCTTTTAGTTCTTTTCTAATTTTAATGTTCATATCATTCATAGTGGCAACGTACTCACCAAAATTTTTATCTCCCTTGATGAAATTTAAACCATAAATGAGACCCGATTCAGCCACATGAGCCGCACGGTTATTAACCGTGGTGCCCGATGCCTTCATTGACCAATTGCGGATGGCAGGGTAGTTTTTTTTGTAAGCCTCAACGTCAGACGTTTTGGATTCATTGAGTAACATAAGGGTTCGCTCTGGCTCTTGAGCAAATAAATTAAATGTGCAAAAGAAAAAAAATGCGAGTAAAAATGATTGTTTTTTCATGATAATAATTGTTTTTTCTGAAATAAAAAGACAAATAAGTGATGCCAAATTAAGCTTTATTGCATTGTAGATTGCTGTACAAAATATCTCATTTTATACAGAAAACTTAATAAATAGACCCTAATTAACGGCAATACTAAAAATGCTTAAAGAACCCACGGAGAAACCATAGCCGCTCTGTATTTGTAAATTCAACGTATAAAAATCACTGATTGGGTATTCTGCTCAAATGGTCAATCCGAATGGTGGTTTTTAATTGCGTTCTTTTTTTCTCGATTTCTTGGTATTCCTTATTATTTTTCCGAATAGCATTTCGCTCATCTTGATATTTATAAAAATCCAATTTTGATTTTTCTGGTACAAAAACCATGTAAGTATTCACTGGATACCCGTAAATCGCTTTATAAACAATGTAGTTATATTTTCTTAAATCCATCGCTTTATCTAGTTTATTGCGTTTCTCTACTAAAGCTTCAAACTCTTCTATTTTATTTGAGGGTACTGTAAAAATTTCTATTCTCCTAAAATCGTAATCATCTATTTTATACCCTTCTTGCTTAATGTTCAATTTCTCCATTTGAACCCATGCAGATCGAAGAACAGCCTGAGTGGTCATGTCACTGTTTTCTTTAACTTCCTTTAGTTCTTTTCTAATTTTAATGTTATTGTCATTCATGGTGGCAATGTACTGACCGAAATTTTTATCTCCCTTGATAAATGTACAACCATAAATGAGACCCGATTCAGCCACATGGGATATTCGTTGAACGGGCATTGAAGCTGAAGCCTTCATGGACCAGTTGTATATAGCAGGATAATTTTTTTTGTAAATATCAGTATCCGAAACTCTTAATTCATTGAGCAACATTATGGTTCGTTCTGGCTCTTGAGCAATAAGTTTGGATGAGAAAAATAAAAGAACAGCAAAAGATAATAAATACTTTTTCATGATAATGATGGGTTTGTTTAATTGATACTATTGATTTAATTAGTTAATACTTTCGATTCCTAGCTAAGATGTTAAGCGTATTTTTAGCATAAAAGCTTCTTGAAATTTCTACTGTATTGCCTCGCACAAATGTTTCTCAGAAGCACTTTATCCTTCTTATGGCCATACCCGATGTTGGGCAGCTAACCTTAATTATTATTGGTTATAAAGCTGAATATTTGAAGCCACATTTTATCTGTAGGATCTAAATAAACTGCATTATGTCCTGTTTTTTCCAATCGCAAAAATCTTACTTTTTCTCCTCCACTTTTTGCTAAGGCTTCACCCATTGAAATTGGAATTGTCTTGTCTGCTGCACTATGAATAATGTACAAAGGGACTTTAATCTTTTTTATATTTTTGTAACCATTCCAAACATCTGGAAAATACTTTTTACTACTATCAGTTATCATTTTCCTTGCCATACGGATTTCAATCAACGTTGAAAAACCTGCATGATTTACTATTTTGACTGGTTTGGGTGAGTATTTATTAGCTGTTTCTAACAAAATGCTACAGCCCAAAGAATGGGCAAATGCTATTCTTTCTTTTGCATTATTTGTCAAATTTGCAAATCGTTTATAGGCTTCTATTGCATCTTGGTTTAAATTGTTAACCGTTGGTTTGCCAGTACTGCTACCGAATCCTGTATAGTCAAATACGAAAGAGGAGTAGCCTTTAGAAAAAAGATATGCTTGTAGAGGTCTCCAATCTGAAACTGTTTCGCCGTTTCCATGTAAAATAAAAAATGCTTTTGCTTCCTCCCCTGCTGAAACCCAGTTAGCGAAAAGTGTTCTATCACTGAGTTCAATTTTTAATCGTTCTGCAGGTAAGCTGTCCTGTAAAAGTTGTTTTTCTGGGATTAGCGCAAACACAGTATTTTCTACTTGCTTAAGATTGTGGCTCTGTGCTTTCCTTAATGCAATCTTTTGAGAACAAGAAAGGAACAAAACAGTGGCTAATAAAAAAGAATACTTCTTCCTATTGTATATTGATTTAATCATGAGTGTAATCTTGGGGTTGCTACCAACTAATGAATGGCCTCGACCGACCGTTAATGGATTTTCAATCATAGTTTAATGATCAATACTTTATTTGCTATAAACAGTTGACTATTGATTTTGAACAGCTGCTGGGAATTTCAATAATTATTAATAATATGGTTTTACCAATAATAGTCAGCACCAGTCCAACGACCTTCTATAAAAGGGTTTTCAAAAAGAGAGAAAGGCATTGATGTATTTTTCTTCAAAAATTACTGATTTTGTACTCTACTCAAATGGTCCATTCGAATCGTAGTTCTCAATTGACTCTCTTTTTTTGTGAGTTCCTGATAAACCTTATCGTTTTCTCTTTTGGTATCTCGCTCTTCGAGATGCTTATAATAATCTGATTTTGATTTATCTGGCACCAAAACCATGTACGTATTATAGGCATAGCCATCCATTGCTCTGAAAACAATGTATTTATATTTTATTCCCATGGCTTTATCATTCGTATTCATTTTCTCCACTATACTTTCAAATTCGGCCATTTTATTTAGGGGTACGGTATAGATAAAAACTTTGCTGAAATCGTAATCCTCGATTTTGTAATCCGGCTGCAAAACACTCATCTGATTCATGAGTACCCAAGAAGACCTTAAAACTACTTGTGTTGTATAGTCATTATTTTCTTTGCCAATTCGTTCTTGTTCTTTATCGGTTCTTGCGAGTAAAGTTAGCTCGTTCCTTTTGGACAGGTAACCGCCAAAATTTTTATCACCTTTGATAATAATTTGGCTGTAAATAAGACCTGTCTCAGAAATGAAAGCTGCACGATTATTAATCAACGTTCCTGATGCTTTCATCCACTAGTTTCTTTGTGCGGGATAATTCTTTTTAAAAATGTCAGTATTCGACATTCTGGATTCATGGAGCAACAAAATGGTTCGCTCGGTATCTTGAGCAAACAGATTCAACTTCAGAAAGACTAGAATCAACAATGGAAATAGTGTTTTTTTCAATTCGATAAAGTAGTTTTAAATTTGAATAAAAATATGAGCCACAAACTTACAAACTTACATCTGGCAGATAATTATAAAAAGGCATCAAAATTGTCCAAAAAACGATAAGATTTGTCCGAAAAACGACGTAGTTTCTCCTAATATCCCCAGAATCCGACTTCAGTGATTACCATTCTGTGACTGTACTATTTAATAATCAACTTTTATTTTTTGCAGGGTAAACACCCAATATTGTAGCCTTGATTTCATTTTTTTAGGACAAATTTTGTCATTATTAAGACAAAATAGCATTCATTCTTGAATTGAAAGTGAGGCCAAGTAAGTATTTTTGGTTTTATTTTTTGCTGATACGAACAGAGAAACTCAGCAAAAATTAACACTTTTAATGCTTAATTTAAAAGTATCTAACAATCAAATTGCGTATCATCAAAATCGTAACCGTAATAAATTAGGGTATGAATTATTTAAAAAATTACATAATCTTCATTATAACTATTCTCTTTTTCTCAACTTGCAATTTATCGTGCAAGAAAAGTCGAGCACATTATACGCCAAAATTTGTTGTTGGTAGTACAAAAAATAAGATTGAAATAGTAGACTTTGGAGGTACAGGAAAACCAATTTTATTT
>JBBAKZ010000030.1:0-14474 GCA_040403275.1 Arcicella sp.
TCGAAGAATAATTACGCAACAAGTAACTGTAAACCTGATACAGCATCTTGAAATTAATCTACTAATGGGTTTTGTCATAAAGGCAATATATTTAATATTTTTAAGTGACCATAATCAATTGATTTGAAGTTAATTGAAACGATAAAAAAAGTTCTAAGAAAATTTCTTAGAACTTTAAGCAGTCTCCATAAGCTATTTATTTTTTATGCATTCATTTTAAAATCATAGAAATAAATTATCATTTGATACTTACGCACAATTGCTTATTCTGATTTTAAATAAAGACGTAAATGAAATAGAAAAGGTTGTGTCAGTGCCAAAATAAAAGTCCTCTTTGTGTGCACGAAGAGGACTTTTATTTTATTTCCTAGGGAACATTATTTCTTTCTTTTAGGAGCGTCGGGAATGATACGAATATCATCTGGTTTCTTAGGATCAATATAGAATTTGTATTTTGCTACTTGACCAGTTGGCTTACAGTCACCAGCGTTCAAACGTTGAACTTCATATTCATATACCGAAGGATTCTTTGGTAATGGAAGGTCTGAAGGCCATTTGATGTTTGGATTAGTAGCTACGTTTTCGTAGTTGATAGTTGTGCTATAGGTTGTTACTCCTGCAGGACCAGCAGTAGATTTCTTACGTCTTGGCACTAAACGTTTTGGTTTAACAGTAGTTGCATCAGCAGGTTTTGCCGCCACAGTTGCTTTACGAACTTTACGACGAGGTCTATAACCATCAACACCATTTCCAAAATATTTTGTCGCAGATGAGCCACCAAAGATTTTGAATATATATTGGTCTTCAACTGGCTTTGCCGCAATTGTTTGAACAACAGGTTTTGCTCTATAACCAAAACTTGCTGCAACTGCTTCTGATAAACATTTTCCTTCAACACTTGATTGAACGGTGTAATAATAGAAACTACAATCATCACCATTTACCAAGGTAACATTTGTTGGTAAACTCAAGTTTGTGTTCTTAGTTGTTTGTTGGTAGACTGGAGTTCCAGAGCCGTCTGCTTTGTACAACTTATAAATATACTCTTCGTTTTCTGGCGTTGCAGAAGTACTTCTCCAACGGAATGAAGGAATAGTTGTTGCACCATTGTCATACATCATTCCCTTCTCTCCTTCAATTGTAGGAATTGCACAAATTACTGGAGCAGGCGGAGGAGGTAATAATGAATAAACAGTATTTCCAGTTTTCTCTCCGAAAGTATGGGAAAGTGCTAGACCAAAATTACAACCACCGTGAGTACGAGTATATTCTCTTGTCAATACTCTAAGCGAAGCAGGAGTAACATCTCCACCAGCAACTGTATAAGGTGTAGAAGTTAAAAATCCTTGAGCATTTAAACCAACAGCCCAATTTTTAGTAATATTATACAGGAAATCAACACTTAATAAACCTCCTAATTGATTTTTTGAAGCAGAAGGAGATGTTCTGAATACTAATTGGTCAGCACCTAAAGCACCCGCTGTTACAGCACCAAATCTTGCTGCTGAACTATTGAACAAACCACCTTTTAAATCAATATCAATATTAAATTTTTTGCCAATTGGTAATGCTAAAGCTGGCCCAAATAATAAATAGAAATCTTCGTAGTTTCCTTGTGTATCGTATTTCAATGCACTTGGGCTAATTCCTAAAATTTTTGCGTTTTTAGAAATTTGACCGTCAACACCTTTATAGTCGTCGCTGACATTAAAATTTTGATATCCCCCCGTTAAGCCTAATCCAATGATTCCCCAGAAATGATTCACAGATAATGAATTGTAGCCTCCTGGTGTTAGGAACAATGATTTATCCTCACCGTCTTTACAAAATGGAATAGCAATACCTACACGGTCCGTAATTTTCCAATATTGTTTTGGTTTAGTTGAACGTAAAACGTTACTGTTTTTGTAAAAAGCCGAGTCAAGATAATAACCATCAGCAACTGTTTTTACTACTTGCCCATTTGAATAGGTCGTTGTTGTAATTCCATTATCAGTGAGAGAACTAACAACAGTAGGTTTAGTGCCAGTAGTGTTCGGGACTTGGGCTGATGCTAGATGACCGGCAGCAAGGCAGGTCAGTAGCCCCATAGTGAGTCTTTTAGAAAGACTATTTCCTGAAAAAATCTGTTTCATGTTTACTTAATTTTGAAAAAATGATAGGGTTTTGTGACTGACTTATTTAGTAGTTTAACAATTTGAGTGGGTAAAAGTAATGCTTTTTCTAAAAAAACAAGAAGATATAAATGAAAAATCCTACTTTTTTTAGAAAAAAATACGATATAAACGCACATTGAGAATTATTACCCACTATTAATCTTAATTTTGCAACAACGTTAAGATTGTTGCGATATTTGCAAATATAGTGTAAGGTAATTAATTTCCAAATACCGCATACTAAAAAGTGAAGATTTATCAATAAAAACCTACTTCAATTATTAAAAATAACAATAAGTTAATTTTATCCTTACACATATGTCTGTACATACTGAAATAAAGCGTATTACCACCCATATCTTACAAGAAATGAAGAATCGGGGAGAGAAGATTTCTTGTTTGACTGCTTATGATTTTTCCATGGCTCGTATAGTAGATGCGGCGGGTGTAGACTTGATTCTCGTTGGCGATTCTGCTTCGAATGTAATGGCTGGGCATGAAACTACGCTCCCAATTACGCTCGACCAAATGATTTATCATGCCACATCGGTTGTGAAGGGCGTTAAAAGAGCATTGGTAGTAGTAGATATTCCGTTTGGTTCTTATCAAGGCAACTCTTCTGAGGCATTAAGGTCTGCCATTAGAATTATGAAAGAATCGGGTGGTCATGCCGTGAAAATGGAAGGTGGCGCTGAAATCAAGGATTCTATTACTAGGGTTTTGAGTGCAGGTATTCCTGTGATGGGGCATTTGGGACTTACACCACAGTCTATTTATAAATTTGGGACTTATGCGGTTAGAGCAAAGGAGGATGTTGAAGCGAATAAACTGATGGAAGACGCTAAGTTATTAGAAGATATTGGCGTATTTGGGATTGTTTTAGAGAAAATTCCTTCTGAACTTACCAAAAAGGTTTCCCAAAATCTTCACATTCCAACCGTTGGAATCGGAGCAGGACCAGATGCAGATGGGCAAATTTTGGTTGTTCACGATATGCTAGGTATAAATAAAGAATTCAAACCAAGATTTCTCCGAAGATATGCCGATTTGGATGGGATAATGAACGAGGCAATCTCACAATATGTTAAAGACGTGAAATCAGTTGATTTCCCAAGTGAAAAAGAAAGCTATTAAAATTAGGGATTAGTGGTTAGGGGTTGGAAATTAGGGTGAAGTTAGGGAATATGGAGCTAAGTTTTGAAACATTTATTAGAACAATATTAATGTTATTTTAGTAAATGTTTCAAATTTACCTGTAATTATATTCTAATTTTTAATACCTGACGCCTAACCCCAAATCTCAACCCCCTAAACCCTAAAAAATGAAAGACTTCCATGTAGTATATGAAGACAACCATATCATTGTTGTTAATAAAAGAGCTGGTATTCTGGTTCAAGGAGATTCTACGGGCGATCGTACTTTGACGGATGCCGTGAAGGATTACATTAAAAAGCAGTATAACAAACCCGGAGATGTTTTTCTTCACCCTGTTCACCGTTTGGATAGGCCTGTAAGCGGTTTAGTGATTTTTGCTAGAACCTCAAAAGGTTTGGAAAGAATGATGGAACTGTTTAGAAAAAGAGAGGTTCAAAAAACCTATTGGGCGGTTGTAAAGCGTAAACCCAAAGAATCGAAAGGAAAATTAACACATTGGTTAACCAAGGATGAATCAAAAAATGTAACCACGGCACATGATGAGGAGGTAAAAGGCTCCCAGAAAGCAGAATTATATTATAAAGTGTTAGGGGAAGTCAATAAACACTTTCTATTGGAAGTTGAACCCTTGACGGGCAGACCACATCAAATCCGTGTTCAACTCGCTACGATGGGATGTATTATTCGTGGTGATTTGAAGTACGGATATGACAAACCTAATGCTGATGCAAGTATCAATCTCCATGCCAGACGACTATATTTTATTCATCCCGTAAAGAAAGAACCAATTATTTGCAAGGCAGCGGTACCACCTAATGCGTTTTGGGAAGAGTTTTTAGAACTTGACCCGGATGAATTTAAGCAAAAAAATCTTGATTATCTTCATGAATAAAGGGCGACACAACGTCGTTTCTTATCTGATTAACTAAGCCTAAAAATGCGTGTTTAATACCTTGCAAGGCTCCTGATGCAATGCTCAAGGGAAGAATCAACGGAAGAAAGATAAGCCATTGAAGAATCATAAATTGATTTAATTTTCTCATATTGGTTTCGACAGCGGTAAAAAGGGTTGTTAGTTTTAAAAAGATTGTGGTGATAATTTCAGGCTCAAGTACCTTCAAATAAATGTCATGCCTTAATAGACTAGTTATTTCTAATTTACAACGTAAAAATAGAAAAAAATCTTTGAATATCAATATTAATTTTCCTTAAAAAATGTAGCTTTTATCTTTATGATTTTTTTCAGAAATATAAGGTATTTTTTGAACAAAATAAAAGCCATGATTTTGACGAATCATGGCTTTTATATCTAATTGGGATTATCTTTACTTTTTAGTATAAGGCGTAAAAGCATATTTAGATTTTACCGAAATTATTTCTGCAATTTTAGTAAAAACTAATTTTGGAACTTCAATTTTATGGTCGGTTAATTTTACATCAAAGTTGGAAATTAAATTAATTTTTTGATTGTCTATCGTTAATTTTCCTCTTAAATCACGGGCTTGCGTTACGCCGTGAAGCGTTAGTTGTCCTTTGGCAGTTACATCGTAGGTGCCGTTTTTGGTATAGTCAATTGCTTCTATAATTTTGCCTTTGAAAACGCCCGTTGGAAATTTCTCTGATTCCATGTAGTTTTCATTGAAATGTTCTTGCATTAACTTGTTGGGAAAATCAAAAGCAGTCATTTTCATACTGACAGCAATTTCATTGGTAGCCGTATTTAAAATTGCTCCTACTGATTTGTTCGTTCCAGAAATATTTTCGACTAGAGTTTCTGAAAAGAAATTTGTTTCGCCAGACTGAGTCGCATAAAGCTGTCCGAATGATTTACTAGATATTAATAAACTGAATATCAAGAGTTTAATGGTAAATTTCATGATTTTATTAATTTTTAGGTTAAGAAGTTTCTTAACGATTTTTACAATTGGATGCGATTAAATTACTGCCAACATCGTGTTGCGAACTAATTTTTACTGTTTACTCAATTCTACTTGGTTAATTGTTTAGCTTTTTTATCTAAACTAAAACCTCTGGAAATATTAAATCCGTAAAATATACCGCCATCACTCCATGATTTCGTAGTTTGAGCGATAAATTGACGCTCAATCATACCTCTTGAATTGGTGAAATGTAATTGGAAAACGTGGCCGCCTGTTTCAATATCAAAACCAAGGGCTAAAGAATTATTGTAAGCACTTGAGGCCGGGCGATTGAAATCTGCATAATAATATTCTCCTGTAATACTTAATCTTTTTGTCAATTTCACCCTACCACCTACGCCTAATGCAATCATTTCGTTGGGTGTGTCGGTAGATTCAGTTTTGTTGAAATGAATTAAAGTGGGCATTAGTTGAAAGGAGATTCTATCGCTAAATTTTCTGGCTAATAACACTTGAGTAGTGTAGGTCATTCGTTCCAAATTATTCTTATATCTCATGATTGTTCCAGATTCTAAAGAAGAACCTGTGGACACTGTACTAATGGCATTGCTGGTGTACAAAGTCATTGTTACGGGCATAGTGTTCGATTGACGAAGCAGTTTGTACTTCGCATAAAAATCATACATTTTTTCCTGTGAACTTCTTCCTATTCCGATGGTGAGTTGATTAGTAATTCCGTATTCTAAACCAAGTCTAATACGGGCTTCGTCCAATCCGAAAAAATTTTCGATAAATCCAGTATTTATAGCACCAAAGCGATGCGAAATCCAGAAATTTAACTGGTTTTTACCTACCGTTTCAACGGTTTGCCCATTGATCAATTTGGTAGCTTTGAAAGTTGCAGAAATAAATTCTTTCTGATTTTTAGTCTCATCATCCAGCATTTTCATTAAATCATCTTGTGAAAATGCTTGGATTGCGCACAAGCATAAAATTATTGTGATAAGTTTTTTCATCATTTTACCCTGTTAGGGTGGTACATTTTTAATCAAAACAAGCATCTACTAAAAAAGATATTTTATAAGATGCTTGTTTAATTTTTCGATAAATTAAGGAATTAAATTGCCACTGTTAAAATATTCCCAGTTTGGGTTACCTTATAAGTTGTTAATGCTCTGGAAGTCACCGAAGTAGCATTTCCTTTGTTATCAAAAGTAGCTCCGTGAGCAGAACAGGCAAATTTATTGGTTGAATAATAAATCTGTCTTTGTTGTTCGTGCGTGCAAACTAAGGTTACGGCTACAAACCCATTGTCGCTGGTATTGGCTATAACGATATTATTAGCCGAATCCACGTGAAATCCACCTTTTGTCAATAACTTAGCGAAAGTTGAGGTGTTCATATCATAAGTGGCAGTTCCTCCCGTAAGTACGGCAGAGGCATCTTCATTCTTACAAGATGACATTGTTACGCCACAATATACAGCCATAAGACTTGCTCCAGTAAGCCCCATTTTTTTAAGGAATTCGAGGCGTTTCATTTTTTCTGCTTGATTTTTAGGATTCATTCTAAAGAGGGTTTATTTAAGAGACCTTAATAGTATATACACGATTTTTGGGGAAAGGTTGCTTTAGATAAGATAAAAAACATTTGGTTTGATTTGAATATTTTTTAATATGTTGACATTGAGAGGTTTAAGGAAAACATATTTTAAAACATTTGAATTTGTCAGTCTGATATTTAAACGCATTCTAGACACAAAATAGTATTTTTAAAAATATCGTAAATTTTCAAATCAGGAAAAATAGGTACAAAAAAGCCTCTCGAATTTGTTTCGAGAGGCTAAATAAAAATTCAATCTATTAATATCCAGGATTTTGCTTTAAAGTAGCTTGTCCACCTTTCTGGCTATTCAAGATTTCGTCATTTGGCAATGGAAAATAGTTGTTTTTGGAATTAAATGTTTTTCCGACTAAATAACCACGCTTATTGTACGTTCTACCAGCTAAATCTTTGCCATCAACGGATTCTTCTTTAATGTATTTATTTAAATATTTTTCGGCAATTCCCCAACGGACTAGGTCGAAGAAACGGTGTCCTTCCATCGCAAATTCTAAACGATTTTCCATGCGAATAGCGTTACGAGCGAAGTCGGCGCCTTTAGCAGTAAATGTACCTGTTGGATACGGATTAACCACATAGGTAATTGAGGCATCTTGAACTGAACCGTTTTTGGCACGATTACGAATTTGATTAACGTAATCTTCAGCTGCCTGTAAATTACCTAATTCAGCTTCACACTCTGCCAACCATAAAATTACGGATGATAATTTCAACAATCGATAATTGTTATTGACACTTCTTTTAGAAGTTGAGTGCGTTGAGCTTCCTTCATCCGCTAAATAATACATCCATTTTTTTCCGATATAAGGGCCTGAGTAGTTTTGATTACGGATCCAATCATAGCCTGGCATTATACCCCAATCCAAAAAATTAACACCTCTACGTCCAACAGTCCAGTCTAACCTTGGATCCACGGGAGTTGTTTTTAAGAGTGAAAATGGTTGATTTGATTTCAGACCTTGATCGTTTGATAAATCTACTTGATTGTAAGTATCTGCCGTTCCATCGGGGGAAGTTCCAATCAATGGCAAGCCCTTTTCATCCGTTTTAAAGGCATTTACTAAGTTCTGAGAAGGCAAATAAAATCCGCAGCAACCTCTACCTGGGGCATTTGCTGAGTAAGGCCAATTTAGATTATCTCCAGCATTTCCGTTATTTCCACCCGTTCCATCATTGACCGAAAATTCTACTTCAAAAATCGATTCCGCATTATTGTTTGTGATATTTCTATAATTTTCGTGATAATTAGTCACCAATTTTTTGCCCGAATTTTTCAAAACATCTTCCAATAAAGTTTTAGCGGCAGCATATTTCTTCTGAAAAATTAATGCTTTGGCTAAATATGTTTTGGCAGCCCATTGCGTTGCTCTTCCTTTTTGTGATTGTACGGCTGGAAGGTTCGCAGCAGCAAAGGTAAAATCAGCTTCGATGTTCGCCCAAATATCTTTATCATTTGGAATTTTTGTTGAGTTTGGATCGGCAGCAACATATGTTTTCTCATCGATGTAAGGTACCATATTCCACATTTTCTTGGCTTCAAAATGGTAATGTCCTCTCAAAAATCTTGCCTCCGCTACAATTTGATTTTTTTCAGCATCGGTCATATCTTTTACATCTGGACTTTGAGATAATAAAATTGCTTCGTTACAACGAGCGACCCCATCGTAAGAATGTTGCCATTTTCCTAAGAAATAAGTATTGTCTGAAAGCCAGTTGAATTGCTCAATATATTCCTGTTCGGGTTGGTCACCGATATCGGTTCCTTTCACGGCATCACCGCTGGTAATTCCGCCAAAAACATAGTTTGAAATGGTTGATTGGCGACCGGTATTACCAGCACCCACACCATCCATTAATGAGTATGCGCCGATTAAAAGGGCATTAACACCATTTTTATTACTTAATGAAACCAAGGATGCCGCACCCTGTGGTTGTATATCGAAAAACGATTCTGAACAAGAAAACGTGATTCCGATTAAGGCAAATATGAGTAATTTTTTCATTTTATTTAAAATTATTTAGAATGATTAAAGGTATTTTAAAGTATTGATTAGCAATGGGTTAAATGAACTAACACTTCACAGCTAACCCCTATTTAAAAACCTAATCTAAGACCTACGTTGTATGATTTTGCCACTGGGAAAGCTCCTTCGTCAATACCCATGTGAATATCCTGATTGTCGGTTCCTGATGATCTCAAATTGATGTCTGGATCTAAACCTTTATACTTGGTGAAAGTGAAAAGATTTTGTCCTTGAATATAAATTTGCGCCGAACTTAACTTGATTTTTGATAAAATCGAAGCAGGGAAATTGTAAGTCAATTGGATATTTTTTATGCGAGTGTAAGAGCCATCTTCTACAAAATAAGAAGAGATCTGCTGACTTGTTCCATCTTGAGAATTTAAACGTGGTAATAAAGCATCATCGCCTGGTTTTTTCCAAGAGTTATATAACATATCTTTTGAACGATTGCCCTGGAAAGTATTGAAATCTGTCCAGTATTTCAAATAATTGAAAATCTTATTTCCTTGTGACCCTTGAATAAATACCGTTAAATCAAAGGCTTTGTACCCAAAATTAAGGTTAAATCCGTAAGTAAAATCAGGGTGAGGATTGCCAATAATGGTTTTATCAGCGGCTGTAATTACACCATCACCATTAACATCCCTGAATTTGAAAGTTCCTGCACGGGTGTAGGTTCCTAATTTTGGAGCCGCAGCTGCCTCTGCGTCATCTTTGATTACGCCGTCCACAATATATCCGTAATAGCTAGCAATTGGTAAACCTGCCTTGGTAACTGAAATGGCTGGAAGACGAGTTGAAAAACCAAAAACAGTCGCATTTGGATCGTCATTTAGTTTAACCACATTATTTTTGTAAGTACTGAACATCCCAGCGATTGTATATCGTAAATCGCCGATTTTGTCCCGGTAAGTAACATTCAAATCAAGTCCTTTATTGTTTACTTCTCCAATATTTACGTAAGGGATTGAACCGGTTCCGGCCGTTTTTGGAATGGGTACTTGCGTAAGCATATCCGAAGTGGTACGGTCGTAAACATCCAAAATAACTTCCAATTTGCTTTTCAACATGGTCAAGTCAAGACCGATATTTGTTGAAGTATTGGTTTCCCATTTTCCATTTGGATTGCCAAATTGCGTTAAGTCAAAACCATTGGCAAGTGAATTTCCAGAACCGGTAATGTCATACGCATTATTGCTAGGATCGGGCGAGTAAAGCGTATAACCGTTGTACACGTTAGGAATCAACTGGTTTCCAGTTTTACCCCATCCAAGTCTAACTTTCATATCATCCATGAAAGTTAATTTTTTCATGAATTCTAACTCAGTCATTCTGAAACCAAGCGATAACGCTGGGAATACACCAATACCATTCACCCGTGAAGAACGATCCCGTCTAAGGGTAAAATCAGCCAATAAAAAATCTTTAAAAGAATAATTCAGCTTGCCAAATTGCGAGAATAAAGCACTAATCGTGGGTCCACCGCCACCATTAGACAAACCCGCTGCTGCTCCTAAATTCAAGTAGCGATACGATAAATCATCAAAAGCATAATTACTTCGAGCGGCATTAAAACCGAAAGCGTAGGTATAAACAGACTCAGTTCCAGCCAGTAAATTGAAGCTATGCTCGCCAATTTTCTTGCTGTAATTCAATGTATTATACCAAGTAATGGCTTTGTCGTAACTATTAATTACTGTTAAGCTATTAGAATTTCGAGGCTCAGCGGCTTCAATATCACGGTTGAAATATTGTGAAAAGTTGGTATTATTATATTCAATTCCAAGACTTGTCCTAAATTTCAAATCGGGAATAAGTGCCAATTCAGCGAAGACATTTCCGAAAATATGCGTTCCATAAACAACATTATCTTTCTCACGCCATTGTCTGGCCAAAGGATTAGGAGCATTTCCAAGGTTTGAACCTCGACTACCCGCAAAACCATTCAAATCTGAAGTGTTTGTACCTCCCAAACCAACTGGACCACCCGTAATATCAAAAACGGGAATAATTGGCTGAATTCTGATGGCAAACATAATCGGATTACTTTCGTTATTGTTACCACTTGGCAAACCCGCTCCACCGTTTGTTATACCAACTTTTTCATCGTAAGACACTGTGAAGTTTTCCCCAAAGGTTAATCTACCTCTAGTAAATTCAGTATTAGCTCTTACTGAATAACGTTTGTAGCTGGTATATTTCAAGATACCTTCTTGATTGAAATAACTCCCAGAGATAGCATATTTTCCTGTTTTTGTGCCTCCAGTTGCACCTAATTGGAAATTAGAGATTTTGGCAGGTCCAAAAATTTCGTGTTGCCAATCGGTACCTTCTTTATTAGCTTTTGTTATATTAAATGCGGTTACGCCCAATTTTGGGTCAGTAATGTCATTTGTATAAGTATAATTTGCAGGAAGCGTACCATAAACGTTTGGATATATATAATCAGCAATCGTTTGCTCGCCCGTTGGCGTAAATCTATATTGGGCGGATGGCGAAGTACCAGGCGTTTTTCCAGCACCAATTTCAGATTCGTAATAAAACTGGCCTAATTCTCTGGTATTCAATAAATCCAAGGTTTTTCCCACTTGTTGGGTGCCTGTATAAGCATCAAAAGTGATTTTCGCCTCGCCGGCTCCTCCTCTTTTCGTTGTAATAATCACCACACCATTCGCCGCTCTTGCTCCATAAATTGAAGCCGCTGAAGCATCTTTTAATACTTGCATCGACTCAATATCATTTGGATTGATTTGATTGAGCGTTCCTTGCGTCGGTACACCATCAATCACATAAAGAGGACTGTTGTTGTTAATTGACCCAAATCCACGGATTCGAACCATTGTTCCACCACCGGGAGAATTGTCATTTCCAACCGTTACCCCTGCGGCACGGCCTTGCAACATTTGCGTTACACTGGCAGCGGGCAATGCAGTAAGTTCTTTAGCACCAACTACCGTAACGGCACCCGTAATGTCTTTCTTGCGTTGAGAGCCATAACCAGTTACCACAACTTCAGAAAGGGCTTTGGCATCTTGTGCTAAAGAAATGTTAATAGTTGATTGATTCCCGATGGCAACCTCTTTGGCAGTGTAACCAAGCGATGAGAAAATGAGCGTTGCATTGGCAGGTACATCTATCGAATAAGCACCATCAGCATTGGCAGTTACGCCTCGGTTTGTGCCTTTCACTTGCACAGTTGCCCCTGGAAGTGATGAATTGTTTTCACCATCAGTAATTTTACCAGAAACTTTTTTTTGTGAAAAGGCAGTTGCCGAACAAATCAGGAAAAACAGTAAGAAGAAACCATTCCTGATAGGAATTGAGTAAAAATTTTTCATTGGAGAATGGAGATAAAAGGTTGATTGTTTTAAAAAAATGATACGCAAATAAATACTAATTAACGGTTAATTATAACTTATAATGATAGTAGTTCGTAAATGTTCAAAACTTCATCGCAAAAAAGATGAATAATCAATTATCATAAAATCAAAGGAAAATATTATTTTGTTGCAATAAGTATAAAGTTAAATAAGGTTTGATATGAATGAAATAAGTACTTTAATGATTTAACAATTTTATAATTTTAGGAATATTAGCCAAAAAAGGTTTCTTTTAGGGAGAAACCTTTCTTAGGATTTTTAAATTAAATCCATCAATGTTTTTTGTTCTAACACTTGTAAATTTGCATCTCTCCATTGTTCCATTACATTACGAAGTGAACAAGTTTCTTCATTGACACAATCATCACACTTTCCATAAAAATGAAGTGATACGCATAAAGTTGGGGCAATTGGTCCATCCACAATGCGAATAATCTTAGCAAATGTTACTTGGTCAGGTGGAATTCGTAAATAATATCCTCCACCTTTCCCTTTCTGACTTTGTAGAATTCCGTGATTACGCAATTCAAGCAAGATTGCTTCCAAGAATTTCTTAGGAATGTTTTCAGTTTCAGCAATATTTGAAATTAATAATGGACCTTTTTCATACGCCCGAGCCAATACTTTCAAGGCTTTCAGCGCATATTTTGCTTTTTTGGAAATCATATTTTAGTGTTGATATTTTTTGGAGCAAATATTTTCCAAAAATTAATTGTACGTTTGACTATTCTATCTAGTTTATAGACAAAGCTACACAAATTTATCAATACTTATACGATAAGCCAGACCATTTTGATTCTGAGTTGATTTTAACTATTTTCAGTGTAAAATTAAACTATTTCACTAAATATTACTAAAAGATGTCAAAAAAATTTGATTATATAATTGTTGGTGGTGGATATGCAGGATTAACGGCCACCCGTCAGTTATTAAAAGCAGCTAAAACGGTAAAGCTACTTGAGGCTCGTGAAAGAATCGGTGGAAGAGTCCACACCCAACAATTTGATGGGTTTTATTTGGATATGGGCGGTACTTGGGTTGGCCCGACGCAAGATAAAATTTATGAATTAATTCGTGAATTTGGTTTGCAAACTTTCCCAACTTACGATGATGGGAAAAGTACGTTGATGATGAATGGAAAGATTAAAAATTACAAAGGGTTAATTCCACCGTTGCCAATTCCATCGTTGTTGAGTTTGGACGCAGCCATCAAAAAAATTACGAAACTTTCCAAAACAGTAAATCTTCAAGAACCTTGGAAAACCCCCGATGCGAATCATTGGGATTCGATGACTTTACAGACATGGATGGATAAGCAAATGTCTTTCGACACCGCTAAAAAACTATTCAAAATAGCTTCAGAGGCCATTTGGTCAGCGCATCCTAATGAAATTTCAATGCTTCATGCCCTGTTTTATACCAAATCGGGGACGGATTTTGAAACCTTGATGAATGTGAAAAATGGCGCACAAGAAGAACGTATTTTGGGCGGAGCCATGTCGGTTGCTTTGAAAATGGCCGATAGTTTTCCTGAAAATACGATTCAATTCAATGCACCCGTGAAAGCAATTGTGCAAGACGGTGAAGAGGTGGAGGTAATCGGAAAAGATTTTAAATATTCTTGTAAAAAAGTCATCGTTGCTATTCCTCCAACGCTGGCAGGACGAATAGATTATCAGCCACTTTTACCCGCCAATCGTGACCAACTGATGCAAAGAATTCCAATGGGTACCGTTTGGAAATGTTACGCTGTTTATGACCGTCCGTTCTGGCGAGAGAAAGGTTTAAATGGCTTGGCGGCTTCGAGTGAAGGCTTCGTTTCTGTAACCTTTGATAATTCTCCAAAAGATGGTTCAAAAGGCATTATGATGGGTTTCGTCTTGGCAAATCAGGCAAAAGAATTTTCTTTACTATCCGAAACTGAAAGAAAAAAGGCTGTTTTGAATCAATTTGAAAGTTTTTTTGGAAAAGAGGCTGGTTCGCCTAATTTTTATATCGACAAATCGTGGGCTGAAGAAGAATTCACTCGTGGGTGTTATGCGGGCGTCATGCCAACGGGTGCTTGGACAAGCTTGGGCAAACATCTTCGTGAACCTGTGGGCAATATTCACTGGGCTGGCACGGAAACTTCGGATGTTTGGAATGGTTATATCGACGGCGCTGTAAGGTCGGGAGAACGAGTAGCTTTAGAGGTTTTGGGCTTATCGTAAAACGCTAATCAACTCATTTCAAACGAAAAATCTTATAGATGAACC
>JBBAKZ010000031.1:0-14440 GCA_040403275.1 Arcicella sp.
TCCTATTTATAACAGTTAGAGGTTATTATGCAATACCAAATTTTTCTTATCAAAACTACTCGAACGATCGAGACTTCGGATTCTCTCAATTGTCTTCTTTCGCAAAAGTCTTTGTTCTTATCAAAACTTTACGAAATCTTCTTCCTATAATCTTATATGCGAAAAGAACGGGAAGATTAAGCTAAAGAAGGAAAAAAACAATTTTTCTTCAATTTTATTTTTCTGCAAATATGAAGCTAAAAAATACGTATATAACTTGTGATAAAACTTTGGAAATAGATTTCTGAGAGAACCTCTAATGCCAATATAATTAAAAGGGAAAGGCAAAAATGACTTCTGTGTTGGTAAAATAGAAGGATACCAACCCTCCCAAAGCAATATTTTGGGTTGTAATTCTCTTATTTGATTGTCAATAAATGTTTCGGAATAAGAATATTTATTGGAACGAGTAATACATAAGTTCATATATTCCTATTTCTTTTTAGCAACTAAAATAAATGTACAGGCATCTTTATCTCTGGTTTCTTGCAACGTAGTTTTATCAAAAAATATAATGAGAGGTTGCATAAAAATTGCTAAGACTGGCCTTAGAAATTTGGGTAGTTTGAAAATAATTCCGTCTTGAAATAATTGCAAGCCCATTGCTGACCTTCCTATAATACCTCTAAAATACACTATTTCAAAACCTGCTTCACTTACCACTTTCTGCAAACCCGTGGAAGTCCAACGCCAAAAATCGGTTGGGTCAGGATGAAACATCCAGTAGCCGTGGGTACTCAGAATCAATTGACCGTCTTTTTTTAACACTCTTTGGGCTTCTAATAAATAAGCCGTTGGGTTAACAACATGCTCTAACACCTGCGTTGAAAGTACAACATCCAAACTATTATCATCCAATTGAATACGTCCTTCAGCCGAAATGTGAATATCTGCAGAAGTGTTTTCGGGTAAATCAATGCCAATGTATTTTTCAACGAAAGGAGCAATGAGTGGCTGATAAGGTTTGTTGCCACAACCATAGTCTGCTAAGGTTAACTTGGCAGGATTGTTAGCAACAAATTGTTGAATAACCTCCTCAATCTTTTGGCGGAGTTGTCTTAAATAGTAGTATCGAGTTGCCATTTTTCCAAAAATGGAAGGATACAGTCTTTCGATACCTGCTTCTCTTTCGTTCATCATTATTGTTTTGAAGTACAAAATTAGTATTTTTGAAGGTCTAAAAAAACTACGTTCCCAATTATGAAAAAAGTAAATAGTTTTCTACTCGTATTTATTCTCTCAATTACTTCGATTATCGGTCAAATTAATCTTAAAAATGGTTTAGTGGCTTGTTATCCCTTCAATGGAAAAGCAAAAGATGAATCCGGAAACAATAGTAATGGGAGAATAAAGGGTGCAAGATTAAAGACAGTTCTATTTGGGATTAATACTAACGCTTGTCATTTTAAATTATAAAATTTTATGACCGTTGGGGTGAATTAATTTTCTACTCAAAAGGCTATTCAGCGCCCTGGAATGGAACTTAAAAGACAAACCTGTATTGGAAGGCACGTATGCGTATATAGTGAAAGTTGATAATGACACGGTTTTGAGAGGGACGATTTTAGTGGTGAGGTAAAATTCTTAAATAATCTTAAAAAATCATTTCGTAACTTGTTGTTTAGTAAATTATTCATCAATTTAATAACTAAGCAACACATGAAAAATCTTTACAAAAATCTCCTGCTTGGCCTATCGCTCACGCTGGGAATCCACGTTTCTAACGCTCAAATGCAGTATCCACTCACTAAAAAAATTGACCACACCGACGATTATCACGGGGTGAAAGTATCAGACCCATATCGTTGGTTGGAAGACGACCGTTCTGCGGAAACCGCTGAATGGGTAAAAGCCGAAAACAAAGTTACTTTTGATTATTTAGAAAAAATTCCGTACCGAAATATGTTGAAAGAGCGAATTGAGAAAGTCTTTAATTACCCAAAATATTCCGCTCCCTCTCGCAAAAACGAATGGTTTTATTTCTCAAAAAATGACGGTTTGCAAAATCAATCGGTATTGTATCGTCAAAAAGGCTTAAACGGAACGCCCGAAGTAGTGATTGATCCCAATAAACTTTCAGCCGATGGCACCACTCGTTTGGGTTCATTTTCAGTGGCTAAAGATGGAAAATACGCCGTTTATTATCTCTCAAAAGGTGGCTCAGATTGGCAAGAAGGCTATATCATGGACTTGGCGACGAAACAAAATCTGCCTGACCATTTGGAATGGATTAAGATTTCGGGTGCGGCTTGGCAAGGAAATGGTTTTTATTATAGCCGCTATCCAAAACCAGAAGGCAGTGCTTTGGCGGCCAAAAATGAGAATCATCAAGTTTTTTACCATAAAGTCGGAACGTCACAAGACCAAGACGAATTGGTGTATCAAAACAAAGAAAATCCGCAACGTTTTAATTCGGTTTATGTATCAGAAGATGAACAATTTTCTTATCTAAACATCAGCGACCGAGGAAAAGGGAAAGAAGGTAATGCTTTGTATTTCAAGAAATTAGGACAGAAGGAATTCACGCCAATAATTCCCGAAGCGGATAAATTTTCGTACAGAATTGTGGACAATGTTGGGGATAAATTTTTGATAGAAACCAATGAAAAAGCACAAAATTCAAAAGTAGAATTATACGACCCAACTACAAAAACTTGGAAAAATGTGATTCCCGAAAAACCAGAACCTTTGGAGGGCGTTGGCACGGCGGGTGGAAAAATGTTCGCCACTTATTTGAAAGATGTAACCACTCGTGTGTATGTGTATGACCTTGCGGGGAAATTGGAAAATGAAGTAAAATTGCCAGGATTAGGCACTGCAGGCGGTTTTGGTGGTGAAGCTGATGATAAATTTGTGTTCTATACATTTACGTCTTTCACCTTCCCTCCTACTATTTACCGTTACGATATTGCGACAAAACAGACTTCAATCTTCCGCAAACCCGAAGTACAATTCAATCCAGAAGCGTTTGAAACCAAGCAAATTTTTTATACGTCAAAAGACGGAACGAAAGTTCCCATGTTCATCACCCACAAAAAAGGGATTGAATTAACTGGTAAAAATCCAACGCTTTTGTACGCTTACGGTGGATTTAATATTAGTTCTCAACCTGGGTTTTCGGCTACTTTAATTCCATTTTTGGAGCAAGGCGGCGTGTATGCTTTGGCAAATATTAGAGGCGGTGCAGAATACGGTGAAAAATGGCACGAAGCGGGGATGAAATTGAAAAAGCAAAATGTGTATGACGATTTTATTGCGGCAGGCGAGTATTTGATTGCTAAAAAATATTGCACAAAAGATTTCTTGGCAATTAGAGGAGGTTCCAATGGCGGACTTTTGGTAGGTGCGGTTATCAATCAACGGCCAGATTTATGTAAAGTGGCTATTCCGCAAGTAGGTGTAATGGATATGTTGCGTTATCATAAATTTACGATTGGTTGGAACTGGTCGCCAGAATACGGTAACTCGGATGATGCGACAGATTTCAAAAACCTTTATGCTTATTCACCCCTTCACAACATTAAAGAAGGCGTAGAATATCCTGCCACAATGATTACCACGGCCGATCATGACGACCGTGTTGTACCAGCCCATTCGTTCAAATACGCAGCGACTTTACAGGAAAAAGCGGGAAAAAGTAAAAATCCGTTGTTGATTAGAATTGACGTAAATTCTGGACACGGTTCGAGTAATACGAAGAAAAATATTGAATTAACGGCCGATTTATACGCTTTTATTTTTGCGAATATGGGGGTTGTGGTGAAGGGCATGTAGAGTATAAAGATTGGCACGCAGATGAGACCTGCCGTCCGCCTTGATGCTTTGCAACGCAGATTTAAGAGGATTTTTTAAAAGATTTTAAAAACTATTTTTATTTCAACTTCCCGAAAGTTATGGAACTTTCGGGAAGTTCCCCAATCAAAGTTTTTAGGATAAAAATTATTAAAAAACTAATTAAAAACTGTGTAATAAATATAAACTCTTTTTTAAATCTGCGAAAATCTGCGTTGCCAAGCATCTGTGTTATCTGCGTTCCAATTCTAATGCACCTCTACCTTCGTCCAAACTGCCCCAGCTTCATTAGATTTTACTACCGTATCAATAAATACCATGCCTCTAATGCCTTCTTGGATGCCTGGGAAATCATGGATTTCTGGGTTATAACCACCCGTTAAAATTTCACTTTCTCCGGCTAAACCACCCGCCGCATTTTCTTTAGCAACTTCGCCCCATCTTGCTCGTAAAGCGTAAGAAAAGTTGCGGTAAATACTCGCAAACGTTTCAATATAGCCTTCTGGGTGTCCCGCTGGTTGACGAGTGTGTGCTTGAGCTTGCGGAGACAAATCACCGACCCCCGTGCGAATAATGCGTGAACCTTTTTCTTGATTCGTCAAAATTAGCGTGTTTGGCTCCATTTGTCGCCATTTCAGACCGCCAAACTCTCCGTAAATTCTGATGTTTAAATCATTTTCCTCCCCATTACAAATTTGCGAATTATGCAAGATTCCTTTCGCTCCGTTATCAAAACGTAACAACATATTGGCATCATCATCCAACTGACGACCTTCCACAAAAATGGTCAAATCGGCACAAATTTCCGTGATTTTCAAACCTGTAATGTATTCGGCTAAGTTTTCAGCATGCGTTCCGATATCGCCCACGCCACCCGCCGCACCACAACGAGCGGGGTCGGTTCTCCAGCCCGCTTGTTTTTGTCCCGTAGCTTCCAATAATTGCGAAAGCCAACCTTGTGGATATTCAACAATTACTTTACGAACCTTACCAATGACGCCATTTTTAATCATCTGTTTTGCCTCTTTCACCATCGGATAAGCACAGTAATTATGAGTCAAACAGTAAATTAAACCAGATTTTTCGATAATATCTCTCAATAAATAAACCTCCTCCGAGTTGAGCGTTGCAGGTTTATCAGAAACTACGTGAAAACCATTTTCCAAAGCCATTTTGGCAGCCGGAAAATGTACGTGATTGGGCGTTACAATGGTTACGAAGTCCATTCTTTCGCCTTCGGGAAGTTCTTTTTCTTTCAAAATCATTTCTTCAAAAGAATCATAAACTCGGTTTTCGGGCAAATAAAGTGCTTCGCCCGTAGCTTTTGACTTTTCGGGATTAGAGCTGAATGCTCCGCAAACCAATTCTACTTCGCCATCCAACGCCGCTCCACGACGGTGAACTGCTCCGATGAAAGCCTCTAAACTTCCACCAATCATACCCATTCTAATTTTTCTTGCCATTTTTTTTAAGCGATGAGTTTTGAGCTATGAGTTTTGAGTTTTAAGTTTCGAGTATTAATTACAAAAAATACGCTTTATGAATACGAATAAAGACTATTTCTATAAAACTCAAAGCTCATGGCTCACGTCTCACAGCTTAATTATTACAAATTTTCATAAAAATACTGATAAATCATTGCATGAAATCTGAATATTTTTTCGTTTTTTTGATAGATTTTTCAAAGACGAAATTTCATAAAACCAAGAAACAAACCAATTTATTCACTTTTTAAATCCCTAATCCATTATGAGTCAAACTATTAACAAGTCGAGATTATTTAATGCAAGCTGTTTTGCGTTGATTACGACGGCATTTTCATTCAGCATTCGTGCGGGTATTTTGCCCCAATTGGCAACCGATTTCAATTTATCAGGCGAGCAATTAGGTTTTATTAATTCAATGTGGTTTTTAGGTTTTCCGATTGCCATGATTGTTGGTGGCTTGGTTTATCATACTTTTGGCCCCAAAAATATCATGATGGTGGCTTTTGTTTGTCATGCCTTGGGTATTATTTTAACATTATATCCTGGTCTTTTAGGAGGTTATACTGGTCTTTTGGTGTCAACTTTTTTAATTGGTATTGGTAATGGCTGTACGGAGGCTGCCTGCAATCCAATGATTGCTGATACTTATCAAGGGGCTGAAATGAGTACAAAATTGAATCGTTTTCACATGTGGTTTCCCGGTGGAATTGTGTTAGGAAGTTTGCTTTCTAAATTCATGACGGATGCCAATTTAGGCTGGCAAGCACAAATCTGGTTAATTTTAATTCCCACTGTGATTTATGCTTATTTATTTTTGGGACAAACATTTCCAAAACCACAAAACGAAGGTGTTACTTCAATAGGAAAGAACCTTCAAGCTATGGCAACCCCTCTATTTATTTTTATATTTGCTTGCATGGCTATTACTGCCATCACCGAATTTGGTCCACAACAATGGACGGGCTTAATCATGAGTAAATCGGGTGCAAGTCCTATGTTAATTTTGGCTTTGGTAACGGGTTTAATGGCTGTTATTAGATATTTTGCGGGACCAATTGTAGAAAAATTTGACCAAACGGGCGTTTTACTTGGTTCGGCTGTTTTTGCTGCTATCGGGATTTATTTGTTCAGCACTCAAACGGGCGGAATGGCTTACGTTGCGGCGGTTTTCTTTGCGATGGGTGTAGCACTTTTCTGGCCAAATATGATCGGATTTATTGCCGAAAAAGTGCCCCTTTCTGGTGCATTAGGCATGTCGATTGTTGGAGGCATTGGCATGTTTTCTACGGCTATTTTTCAGCCAATTATTGGTCGTTGGATTGATACTGCCAAAGCTGAAAAAACAGCTGCGGGTTTAACGGGAGATGCCATGGAATTAGCCGCTGGTCAAAGTACGTTGAGCACCATGGTAATTTTTCCATTAATCTTGATTGTCGCTTTTACCGGTTTATTTTTATACATGCGCAAACGTTCAGTAACGGTTGCTGCTTAAATGCTAAGTAATTTACAGCGTAAAAATCCTCTCAAAATTGATTTTGGGAGGATTTTTGTTTTATATCAGTAAAAGCATTATTTTAGTATAAAAATAAGGAATCAAGATGCTAACAGTCGCAGAGAAAATATATACCGTAGAGGAATACTTCGAGTTAGAGCGTAACTCTGAAGTAAAGCATGAATTCGTAGAAGGTCAATTAATTGAAATGCCAGGAGAAAAGAAAGTTGCTAATAAGTTATCGTCTAGACTTTTAGTTAAACTACTGAGTCTTTTAAATGAAAATGTCTTTGATGTATTTATTCAAGATGTTAGACTTAGTACTATAAAAGGAAAACGCTATCGTTACCCTGATATAATGGTCGTACCTGTGATAGATGATGAAGACGAATATACTGTTCACCAAGCCGTTCTAATTGCGGAAGTTCTTTCTCCATCCACAGAAAAAACGGACAGAAATGAGAAGCTAAAAGAATATTCAAAAATCCCCTCACTCCAATATTATTTTTTAGTTTCACAAGAAGAAACGGTGATTGAATTGTATAAACGGAATGGCAGTATTTTTGAATATTCCTTTTACACCGAGAAAACAGACGTGATTGATTTACCATTTTTTGAAATAAAACTAACGTTGGATGATTTTTATAAAAACATATTATAAAATGTTATTTAACTCAAAATGCTAAAAAAAAGCCTTGCAGACATTTGTATCATCTGTAAGGCTTTTTGTTTAGTTTGTCATCCCTAATTCCAATGTTTCTAAAATTTTCCAAAAGACTCTTCCTCAGTTACATAATTCTGTTCATTATTTCCCAAATTCTTTCTTCTTGCCTCACTTTTAAAGTCAGTCAAAAAGAGATTGAGAAAAAATTTATGGGTTATCAATGGAGGCCTATTCAACATCAAATGGAAGTTCAAGGCGTAAAGATGAATTATGTAGAAATAGGCGATGATTCATTGCCGGTAGTATTTTTTGTACACGGTTCACCCGGTTCTTGGGGTGGATTTATTGATTTTATGAAAGATACGGTTCTTCTGAAAAAAGTAAAAATAGTAGCCGTAGATAGAATTGGTTTTGGAGATTCAGATTTCGGGAATGGTGAAAAATCATTGGTCGTACAAGCCGAATTATTGAAACCCATTGTGGCAAAATATAAGAAATCAGGCAAGAAAATTATCCTCATCGGGCATTCTTTGGGCGGACCCTTAATTGCGAGAATGGCAATGGATTATCCAACTTTAATAGACAATTTAATCATCGTAGCGGGTTCAATTGCTCCCGATTTAGAACCCAACGAAAAGTGGTTTAGAATTCCGATGGATTTTCTGCCGATAAAGTTTTTAATTCCCGCCAGTTTTAGGGCTTCCAATCATGAAATACTTTATTTGAAACCCGAATTAGAAAAGATGTTACCTTTGTGGAAGAATATTTTTCAGCCCGTCATTTTCATTCAAGGCGGTAAGGACATGTTGGTAAGTCCCAAGAATGCGGATTTCGCCAAGAAAATGTTGGTAAATGCCAAAAGTTTAAAAATAGTAAAGGTTGATACCATGAATCATTTTGTGCCGTGGTCGCATCCGCAATTGATTAAAAAAGCGATAGAAGAAATGAGCCGTGAGCAATGAGCAGTGAGCAAGTAAAGGTTCAATACTCACCGCTTACCACTCATAGCTAAAAGCTAAAAGCTAAATTATGAAATTAAGAGTAGGACAAGGTTACGACGTGCATCGCCTCGAAGAAGGCAGAGATTTTTGGTTAGGTGGAATTATCGTTCCTCATACCCACGGAGCCGTCGGTCATTCGGATGCGGATATTGTGTGTCATGTGATTTGTGATGCCCTTTTGGGTGCTGCCAATATGCGAAATATTGGGTATCATTTCTCGGATAAAGACCCACAATACAAAGGCGTTGATTCAAAAGTTTTAGTCAGAAAAGTGCTTGAAATGGTACGTTCGGCGGGTTGGGAAGTGAATAATTTGGATGTAACCATTATTTTGCAAGAACCAAAACTCAATCCACACATCCCAACGATGAAAACTATTTTGGCGGAAGTTATGAATATTAGCGAAGAAGATTTATCCATCAAAGCAACTACTTCCGAACACATCGGTTTTGTTGGGCGTGGCGAAGGTGTGGCGGCTCAATGTGTGGCGTTGATTATTAAAAGTTAGTAACCTCCAAGACAAGAAGTCCCAAAGAAAATTAAAGGCTTCATGTATTGTTGGCAACAAAATATCAGATTCGAAAATTTACCAAAATATTTTCATCAAATATTACGCTGTTTTAATTGTTTCTTTTTTACAAATTCTCGCTAATTAATAAAAATAGCGTTAATATTTCTTTGAAACTATCAAACATGGTCTGAGCACGAGCGAAACCTGTAGGCTTTATGACCAAATGATAAAATTAGAATAAGCGTTTGGTGAGTTTGGGTTTGAACTAAAATTTTGATGATTGCGTATAGAAAAATTAATTCTTTGACAACGGTGCTCGTTCTTTTGAATGATGACTTCCGAAATTTGCCGGATAAGTAGAAATTAACAACCAGATTTTGATTAAAACCACTCTCTCCAGACCTTTTCCGTATGAAACAAATTATTAAGAATAAGTTACCTTTTTTCCTTCCATACTTGCTAATTTGGCTTTGTATTTTTGTGGTGGTAATGACAACGACTAAATTCGAGCAAATGTCATTTATCAATGCTCACAATAATTTTGTGGGAGATTGGTTCTTTTATGGAGCAACGCAATTAGGTGAAGGTTGGTTTTGGGCGGCCGTAATTGTTTTTTCTCTTTTTATTCGTTATGATAAAGCCTTAATTCTGGCTACTTCCTTGATTGTAAGTACAATGATTTCAAGTACTTTAAAATTGTATTTCGATACGCTTCGACCCATGGCTTTCTTTAAAGATTTAAACGTTACTTGGCATTATGTAGATGGCGTCGTTGTAAATATTCATCAAAGTTTTCCTTCGGGACATACCACTACCGCTTTTGCTATTTTTACGATGCTTACGCTATTTACTAAAAATAAAAATTGGGGATTTCTTTTTATTACTTTGGCTTGGTTAGCTGCCTATTCCCGTTGTTATTTATTCCAACATTTCCCCGTTGACATTTTGGGTGGGTCAGTTATTGGGACTTTTAGTAGTTTATGGATGTATAGTTGGTTGTTAAAAATACATAAAAAAACACCGAAAGATTGGCATAAGCGTAATCTTCGGTCAAAGAAAATTAGTGAGCCTTCACTTTGAGCCAAATATTACTGAAATAGTTACACTAATTCCCCCTTTTTTTCCAATCCTTTGAAAAAATCGTACATCGGATTTACGTCAAACCGGATAAATTTTTGCCATAATTTTATGGCTTTTGTTATCAACTGACTTTCAATCAAAAAACCATCGTGACCGTATAAGGAATCCAAGGATTGAAATGTAGCATCGGGAATATGTTTTGCCAAAAATGCCTGTTCATTTATCGGAAACAAAGCATCCGACTTTATTCCCATGACCAAAGTTCTTGATTTTATTTGTGATAATGCCTGAATTACCCCACCACGACCACGTCCCACATCCTGCGAATCCATCACCTGTGAAAGTACATAATACGAAAAAGCATTGAATCGTTGTGCCAATTTTTCACCTTGATAACGCTGATAAGTCACCGCTCTGTGCGATTTTCCCAATGGCTCGTCTCGTCTTGCTTGCGTTACGCCATAGGTTTCATAATTTCGATACGAAATCAATGCCGTTGCCCTTGCTGCACTCATACCTTTGAGACCTGCTTGTGGATTACTTTCCACCCAAGTTGGGTCAACTTCAATCGACATTCTTTGGGACTCATTAAAAGCAATTCCCCAAGGAGAATGTTGTGCGTTTGTGGCAATGAGTATCAAATTTTCAATCAAAGCGGGCTGAGAAATTGCCCATTCTACCGACTGCTGACCACCCAAAGAACCACCAATGCAAGTATAAATTTGATGAATTCCGAGATGCTCACGGAGAATATCGAAGGAATTAACAATATCCCGTATGGTAATTATTGGGAAATCGTGATAATAAGGTTTTGTTGTTTGGGGATTAATCGAAAGCGGACCCGTACTGCCATAATGCGAACCTAACACGTTTACGCAAATGATAAAATGTTTATCAGGGTCGAATAATTTTCCACGACCCACTAAACCTTGCCACCAACCTTCCACATCCTGCGACCCCGTGAAGGCATGGCATACCCACACGACGTTTGAGCAGTCTGCATTGATGGTTCCCAAGGCTTGATATGCCAATTCAATTTCTGGCAAAATGCCTCCTGCTTCTAACTGGAAGGGTTTGTTGTGTTTGTATGTATTTGTGTTGTTCAATGTAATTTTTCCAGTTTTCAGTAAAAAAGTGACCTAATATTTTGGTAAATATTTTCGGTTAATTTAGGTCTAAATGAATTTTAAGAATCTCATCAAAGATTATAAAATCTTGAACATCAATAGTCAAATTTTTTTGCAAGTGGCCTCGAGTGCCCAATTCTCCCTTTGAATGGGGCGGGGGGATGTAAAAGCTATGACTTGAAAGAATCACTCCTCTCCTCCACACAAATCATAAGTTCTTCCAAAACCCAACTCATTTTCTGCTTTACATCTATGTCACTAAATCGGATAAATTTAACGCCCAAATTCTCTAAAATTAACTGTCTATTTTGGTCATAATCCTGTTTTTCATCGTGGCTATTTCCATAAATTTCAATGGCTAACAGTAATTCATGGGAATAAAAATCAACGATAAAATTATCAATTGGCACTTGCCGATGAAAATCTACTCCCACCGTTTTCCCTTTAATTTTTAGCCAAAGTAACACTTCTGAAAGGGTAAAATTCTTTCGTAATTCTTTGGCGAGTTCTTTTAATTTAGGATTGTAGTGAATGATTTATTTTTTCATATTTAATTGATAATGCATTAGCTATGTTGCTTTCGTTGCATTAATAAACAAAATGACCAATTCATAAAAGCAAAACATTTGTAATAGAATAAATGTAAACCTTGACAAATCTGCAATCTATGTGCAAGTCTGTCAAGGTTTTACATTTTATTTACGCCCCCAAAGCAGTAATAATATCCGCCTTAATATCCTCAATATGCTCAATTCCTAAAGAAATTCTCAGCATATTTGGCTCAACTCCGGCTGATTTTTGTTCACTTTCAGATAGTTGCGAGTGCGTTGTTGAGGCTGGATGAATGATTAATGTTTTAGAATCACCCACATTCGCCAAATGAGAAATCAGAGTTAAGCTATTTACAAATTTCTCTGCAATGGCTCTATCACCTTTTAATTTGAAAGAAAGGACACCCCCAAATCCACGGGTAAGGTATTTTTTGGCTGTTTCGTGGTAAGGGTGATTGGCTAATCCTGGGTAATTTACTGACTCCACCGCCTCATGATTTTGTAGCCAAGTTGCCAAGGCAAGGGCATTTTCGCAAGTACGTTCTACTCGTAACGAAAGCGTTTCCAACCCTTGAATTAATAAAAACGAGTTGAACGGACTTTGTGATGGACCCCAATCACGCAAGCCCTCTACTCGGCAACGGATAATGAATTGAATATTGCCAAATGGCCCACCGATTCCGAAGACATCATTCATCACCAAACCATGATAACTTGGCGAAGGTGAAGTAAACTGCGGATATTTGCCATTGCCCCAATTGAACGTCCCTGCATCCACGATTACACCTCCCATAGAAGTGCCGTGTCCACCAATCCATTTGGTAGCAGATTCCACTAAAATATGAGCTCCCCATTTCAAAGGCTGACAAATGGCACCACCCGCTCCGAAGGTATTATCCACAATAATTGGCAAGTCATATTTCTTCGCCAAGGCCGCAAATGCCTCAAAATCAGGCACTGATAAGCCAGGATTACCAATCGTTTCTAAATAAATTGCTTTCGTTTTTTCATCAATCAATGGCTCAAAACTTGCTACATTTACACCATCGGCAAAACGAGCTTCAACGCCAATGCTCTTAAAAGAATTCTTAAATTGATTATATGAACCACCGTATAAATGCGAGGTAGTAACAAAATTATCACCTACGGATGTAATGTTATTTATCGCTAAAAACTGGGCTGAATGTCCAGAGGCAGTAGCCAAAGCCGCCACGCCACCTTCAAGAGCCGCCATGCGTTTCTCGAAAACATCATTCGTTGGGTTCATGATTCGGGTATAAATATTCCCAAATTCTTGCAAAGCAAAAAGCTTCGCACCGTGGGCTGAATCCTTAAATTGATACGCCGTTGTTTGATAAATGGGTACAGCCCGAGACTGTGTTACGGGGTCAATTTCTTGTCCTGCGTGTAATTGGAGGGTTTCAAAGTTCATGATAATAGCCCCCCGACCCCTGAAGGGGGCGAAAGAGGGAGTTTGAGTTTAGTTGGAAATTATGAAAATTTGTTTGTTCTTATTTAATGTTATTTCAGTTCTCCCTTCGGAGATTAGGAGGCTAAAGCAATCAAAATATGCCCCAAATGATGTTTTGCGTGCCAAACAGTCATATCGAGCGCTTGCGGAATCGTAACATTTATTTGCCTAATTGGATGATAATACGTTTTATTGTAATCACTTTCGAGAATATTTGAAAATACATAAGCATACCGTTTATGCGTACTTTCAATCATTTGTTAAGAGTCCTCGATTGGTGCTTTGGTAGCATCTGGCAAAGCCGAAATCGCATTTACATCACCAAAAATACCTCGAGGGTTTTCTTCCGTCACAGCCTGTTTAATTCTAATAAAATGCCACAAATGCGTATCCGCTAAGTGATGGACAATTTGGCGAATCGTCCAACTTCCTGCCCGATACATTTTTTCTAAATTTTCATTAGATAGATTTTCCGTTAATTCACTGTATTTCAAGGGATAAACTAAAATATCAGCAATGTTTTGCTGAATTTCCTCAGTTGAATATTGTTCTTTAGCCGACCATTTTCCGATCGGATATTGTACATTTTCGATGTTCGTCATTCGATGTCCGATGTTCGGTGCTTAGTTAATTTTATGTGAAAAGTGTATTTTTTGTAAAATATTCTTTGTGAATTTTCCGAACATCGAAAAACCAACATCGAAAAACGAATACGCTAAACCTGACGAATAATTAACAGTGAAAACAGACTGGAATTGAATCGTAATTGGTTTATATTTCCCGTGAGCAGCAAGCAGTGAGCAGTAAGCAGTGAGTAGAAAATCTAATCACTAATAACTAATCACTAATAACTAATAACAGGTAGGAATTAGCACCTTGCCTTTACGGTTTGGTAGGTTGCCAGAAGTTCATTGAGCCTATTCTCTCCCTTCTTCTTTATAAATCAAATTACCAAAAGAGAGGAACCTCTCGGAGGAAAAATTGATTTGATGTTGCAAAGTAAAACGTGGAAAATGTAAAATGCAAATTTTATTTCCAAAGTAGTGAATGAAGTCTTTATAAAAATCAAAGTCATTATTGGTAAAGTGTAAAAATTATATTCTCAAAAAACTTATGTACAGTGAATATTCTTTTACAACAAGGTAAAATTTTACTGTTTCGTATTTCCTCTTCAAATTTTTTCGCCCGAAAAAAATTACCAAGCTATATTTGAGTACTTTTAATG